>NZ_WIXR01000024.1:224930-252942 GCF_019425585.1 Burkholderia sp. COPS
GAATCCTGCCAGCCGCGCCACCTTAAAAGGGGCTTTCCTCCGGGAAAGCCCTTTTTCTTTTCCGCCTCCCCTTCCCTTGCTTACGACACGGCCCGCTTACAGGCGCCCTTGTCCAGGCCACGCCGCACGTTCGCCCTTCGTGCCGCACAAATGAAAACGGCGGCCATATTGGCCGCCGTCGATCAATCGCCCGCTCGTGCTCCGGCAAGCGTCAATAATCCTGCCGCTCGCGCTCGATCCGCATGCCGCCGTCATGGCGCGCGTGCGCGCCGTCGTCGGTCGAACGCTCGCGCATGATCCGCATCACGTCCGGATTGGTCCGCACGCGCCGCATCACGTTCGCAAGATGCACGCGGTCGCTGACCTGGATCACGAAGCGCAGTACCGTCGATTCGTGTGTCAGATCCTCGTCCATCGCGATATGCACGATATTCGCGTCGGCCGACGTGATGTCCGCCGCCACGCGCGCAAAGATGCCCTTGGTGTTCTTCACGAGCGCCTTCACCGCGACATCGAACAGGCGGCCCGGCTGCGGCGCCCATTCGACGTCGATCCAGCGGCCCGGATCGCGGCGATGAATCCGCTGCGCCACGCGGCAATCGGTCGTATGAATCGCCATCCCCAGGCCGATGCCGATGTAGCCCATGATCGCGTCGCCCGGAATCGGCCGGCAGCACGCGGACAACTGCACGGACATCCCCTCGGTGCCGGTAATCACGACCGGCGGCGCATGGTGCGCGGGATGCCGCTCGGACTTCGGCAGATCGTCGTCCGCATCGCGGCCGCTCATCAACACCTCGATGCGCTTGGCCATCACCGCGGCAACGCGACGGCCGAGGCCGATGTCCGCGAAGATTTCCTGACGGCTCTTGTTGCCCGTCCACTGCACGAGCTTCTCCCACACCTCCGGCTCGACATCGGCGAGCGCGAGACCATAGCCTTTCAGGCTCTGGTCGACCAGCCGCTCGCCAAGCTGCACCGACTCGTTCAGGCGCATCGTCTTCAGGTAGTGACGGATCGCCGAGCGCGCCTTGCCGGTACGCACGAAGCCGAGCCATGCGGGGTTCGGCTTCGAATACGGCGCGGTGATCACCTCGACGATGTCGCCGCTCTTCAGCTCGGTGCGCAGTGGCAGCAGCTCGTTGTTGATCTTCACGGCCACGCACTGGTTGCCGAGATCGCTGTGGATCGAATACGCGAAATCGAGCGCCGTCGCGCCGCGCGGCAGCGCCATGATCTTCGACTTCGGCGTGAACACGTAGACCGCGTCGGGGAACAGGTCGATCTTCACGTGCTCGAGGAATTCGCTCGAATCGCCGGCTTCGCTCTGGATGTCGAGCAACGACTTCAGCCACTGGTGGGCGCGCTTCTGCACGTCACTGAGATCGGCGCTGCCGTTCTTGTACAGCCAGTGCGCGGCGACCCCCGCCTCGGCAATCTCATGCATCTTGCGCGTGCGCACCTGGAACTCGATCGGCGCGCCGAACGGACCGACGAGCGTCGTGTGCAGCGACTGATAGCCGTTGATCTTCGGGATCGCGATGTAGTCCTTGAACTTGCCGGGCACGGGCTTGTACAGCGCGTGCAGCGCGCCGATGCACGTGTAGCAGTCGAGCGGGCTGTCGACGACGACGCGAAAACCGTACACGTCGAGCACCTGCGAGAACGACAGCTGCTTGTCGCGCATCTTGCGGTACACGCTGTAGATGGTCTTTTCGCGGCCGGTGATCTCGGCGTCGATCTTCGCGTCGGCCATCGCGCGCTGTGCGGCCTCGAGAATCTTGCTGATCACTTCGCGGCGGTTGCCGCGCGCCGCCTTGACGGCCTTCTCGAGTGTCGCGTAGCGATGCGGGTTGAAGTTCGCGAAGCTCATGTCCTGCAGCTCACGATACGTGTTGTTCAACCCGAGGCGGTGCGCGATCGGCGCGTAGATATCGAGCGTCTCGCGCGCGACGCGGCGGCGCTTTTCCATCGGCACCGCGCCGAGCGTACGCATGTTGTGCAGGCGGTCGGCGAGCTTGACGAGGATGACGCGCACGTCGCGTGCCATCGCGAGCAGCATCTTGCGGAAGTTTTCCGCCTGCGCTTCCTCGCGACTGCGGAACTCCATCTTGTCGAGCTTCGACAGGCCGTCGACCAGTTCGGCGACCTTCGGGCCGAACCGTTCGGCCAGCTCGCTCTTGGTCACGCCCTGGTCTTCCATCACGTCGTGCAGGAGCGCTGCCATGACGGCCTGCGCGTCGAGCTTCCAGCCGGCACAGATTTCCGCGACGGCGACGGGATGGGTGATGTAGGGTTCGCCGCTCTGGCGATATTGACCGAGGTGGGCTTCGTCGCTGAAGTGGAACGCCGCCTTGACCTCTTTGATTTCTTCCGGAGCGAGATACTCGGCCAGCACGGCCGTCAGTTTCGCGATCGAAACGACGCCGTGCTTGCGCGGCTGCTCAGGTGTGGCGGTCGGCCCGAACAGATGCCGGAAGGACTGTTCGAGGACCGCGTCGATGTACTGGCGCGCAGGCGACTGGGCCGTGGCTTCGGTGGTCGAATCCGCGGAGGCGGACGATGGGGTGGTGCTCATATTCGCCTCCAGGTCGAGTCGTTGCGCGCGTGGATTACATGGCTGGAACGGGCCGGATGCGCGTTACACCGGCACCTTCTTCAGCATCTCGACGCCGACCTGGCCGGCAGCGATTTCGCGCAGCGCGACGACGGTCGGCTTGTCGCGGCTTTCGATCTTCGGCGTATGGCCTTGCGCGAGCTGCCGCGCGCGATAGGTGGCGGCGAGCGCCAGTTCGAAGCGATTCGGGATTTGCTTCAGGCAGTCTTCGACGGTAATGCGAGCCATGTTGGTAATTCCTTCTGAATATAGTCCTTATTCTACCTTATGTCCCTCGTCCCCCGCGTCATTCCGCGTGGGGCAGATGGATGCCGAGCTCGATGAACAGCTCCGTGTGTCGCGCGTACTGCGAAGCAAAGCGCAGACGCGTGGCCGCGACGATGCATTCGAGCTCCGCGAGCGCACGCTCGAAATTCTCGTTGATCACCACGTATTCCGCTTCCGACGCGTGCGCGATCTCGCTGCCGGCGGCGAGCAGGCGGCGCGTGATCACGTTCGGTTCGTCCTGGCCGCGCTTCTTCAGGCGCTCCTCGAGTGCGTCGAGCGACGGCGGCAGGATGAAGATGCCGACCGCGTTGCGGAACTGCTTCTTCACCTGCAGCGCGCCCTGCCAGTCGATCTCGAGCAGCACGTCGTGGCCGTTCTTCATCTGCTCTTCGATCCAGACGCGCGACGTGCCGTAGTAGTTGCCGTGCACTTCCGCGCTCTCGAGGAATTCATGCGCCGCGTGACGCGCGCGGAAATCCTCGACCGTCGTGAAGTGATAGTGCCGGCCGTCCTGCTCGCCCGGGCGCGGCTTGCGCGTCGTGTACGAGATCGACAGGCAGATGTCGTTGTCCTTCGACAGCAGCGCATTCACGAGCGTCGACTTGCCGGCGCCCGACGGCGCGACGACCATGAACAGGTTGCCGGGATAGACGCCGCCGTGCAGCGAATGCGACGCGTGGACGTCGCGGGTGGATTCGGTCATGTTGCTGTTACTCCAGGTTTTGCACTTGCTCGCGCATCTGCTCGATCAGCAGCTTCAGCGCCATCGACGCGTCGGCGAGTTCCTTCGCCGCCGCCTTCGAGCCGAGCGTGTTCGCTTCGCGATTCAGTTCCTGCATCATGAAGTCGAGACGCTTGCCGACGCGGCCGCCCTTCTCGATCACGTGACGCGTTTCATTCAGGTGCGCGGTGAGACGCGACAGCTCTTCCGCGATGTCGATCCGGATCCCGTACATCGTCACTTCCTGACGAATGCGCTCCGCGGCCTCCTCGCGCGTGACGATCGTCGCGCCGCCCTCGGGCGCCGCGAGGCCGAGCGCTTCCTGCAGCCGTTCGACGATCTTCTGCTGATGCTTCGCGATCAGCTCCGGCACGAGCGGCGTGATGCGCGCGACGATCGCTTCCATCTCGGTGACGTTCGACAGCAGCATCGTCGCCAGTTGCGCGCCTTCGCGCGAACGCACGACGACGAGCTCGCCGATCGCTTCCTTGCCGCAGGCGAGCACCGCGTCGCGGATCGCTTCCGCCGATACGCCGCTTTCGGCGATCACGCCGGGCCAGCGCAGGATCTCGCCCGCGCGCAGGCGGCCGACGCCCGGGAACGTGTCCAGCACCGAGCGCTCGAGCTCGGCGAGCTGGCCGAGCGCCGACTGGTTCAGCGCGCCGGCGCCGATGCTCTGCTCGCCGCGCTGCAGGTTGATGCGGATGTCGACCTTGCCGCGCGACAGCTTGTTCATCAGCATTTCGCGCAGCGCGGGTTCGCACGCGCGCACGTCGTCCGGCATCCGGAAATTCAGGTCGAGGAAGCGCGAGTTCACGGTGCGCAGTTCGACCGACACGCTGGTGCCGCCGTTACCGGTGGCCGTCGCGAGTTCGCGCGTCGCGCTCGCGTAGCCCGTCATGCTGTAGATCATGGTTCGTCTCGCCGTCTGAGTGCCCTCGCGGGCGGGGATATGTCGAGGCGCCCGGCGCATCGGAAAGCGCGGGGCGGGAAGCGCGCATTATCCCATTTTTGGGAACCACCCCGCCGGGCAAGCCCGCCGTTCGGCGCTAAAATCGGGGTTTCCTCTCGTTCCGCGATTCCCACATGACGTCCTCCGTTTCCCGCCCGAGCGGCCGCCGCGCCGACGAACTGCGCAAGGTCGCCCTCACGCGCCACTACACGAAACACGCCGAAGGCTCGGTGCTGGTCGAATTCGGCGACACCAAGGTGCTCTGCACCGCGAGCGTCTCCGAACGCGTGCCCGATTTCCTGCGCGACCGCGGGCAAGGCTGGCTGACCGCCGAATACGGCATGCTGCCGCGCGCGACGCACACGCGCAGCGACCGCGAAGCCGCACGCGGCAAGCAGACCGGCCGCACGCAGGAAATTCAGCGCCTGATCGGCCGCGCGCTGCGCGCCGTGTTCGACCTCGAGGCGCTCGGCCCGCGCACGATCCACATCGACTGCGACGTGATCCAGGCCGACGGCGGCACGCGCACGGCGAGCATCACCGGCGCGTTCGTCGCCGCACACGACGCCGTGTCGACGCTGATCGCGGCCGGCAAGCTCGCACGCTCGCCGATCACCGACCACGTCGCCGCGATCTCGGTCGGCGTGTACGAAGGCGCGCCCGTGCTCGACCTCGATTACGCGGAAGATTCGCGCTGCGACACCGACATGAACGTCGTGATGACCGGCGCCGGTGGCTTCGTCGAAGTCCAGGGCACGGCCGAAGGCGTGCCGTTCTCGCGCACCGAGATGAACGCGCTGCTCGACCTCGCGCAAGGCGGAATCGCCGAACTTGTGCAGCTTCAGAAAGACGTGCTGGGCGCCTGACATGCCGGACGACCACACCATCGCGCCGCTGTCGCGCATCGTCCTCGCGTCGAACAACGCCGGCAAGCTGCGCGAATTCACCGCGCTGTTCTCGACGGTCGGCATCGAGATCGTCCCGCAGGGCGACCTCGCGGTGCCCGAGGCGGACGAGCCGTTCGGCACCTTCATCGAGAACGCGCTGACGAAGGCGCGTCACGCGTCGCGGCTCACCGGGCTGCCGGCGATCGCCGACGATTCGGGCCTGTGCGTGCGCGTGCTGCGCGGCGCGCCGGGCGTCTATTCGGCGCGCTATGCGCAGCGCGCGGGCCGCGACAAGGGCGATGCGGCGAACAACGCGTATCTCGTCGAGCAGCTCCGCGGCGTCGACGACCGGCGCGCATACTATTGCTGCGTGCTCGCGCTCGTGCGCCATGCGGACGACCCCGAGCCGCTGTTCGCCGAAGGGCGCTGGGCGGGCGAGATCGTCGATACCCCGCGCGGCGAGCACGGATTCGGCTATGACCCGTATTTCTACCTGCCGTCGCTCGGCGCGACGGCCGCCGAACTCGAACCGGCCGTGAAGAACACGCACAGCCACCGCGCGCTGGCGCTGAAGGCGCTGCTGGCGCGGCTCGCGGAGGAAGCATGAGCATGCCCGATACCCCTTCGCTGCGGGAGGTTGCATGAGCCAGGCCGCGGAAACCGGCGCACGCGTCGTCGCGACCTTCACGTCGCCCGGCCAGGTGCGGCTCACGTCGCTGCCGCCGCTCGCGCTGTACGTGCATTTCCCGTGGTGCGTGCGCAAGTGCCCGTACTGCGATTTCAACTCGCACGAGTGGAAAGGCGAACGGTTTCCGGAAACCGAATATCTCGACGCGCTGCGCGCCGATCTCGAGCAGGCGCTGCCGCTCGTGTGGGGCCGGCAGGTGCATACGGTGTTCATCGGCGGCGGCACGCCGAGCCTGCTGTCGGCCGCCGGCCTCGACCGGCTGCTGTCCGACGTGCGCGCGCTGCTGCCGCTCGACGCCGATGCCGAGATCACGCTCGAGGCGAATCCGGGCACGTTCGAGGCCGCGAAGTTCGCGCAGTTCCGCGCGAGCGGCGTGAACCGCCTGTCGGTCGGCATCCAGAGCTTCAACGAAACGCACCTGAAGGCGCTCGGCCGGATTCACGACACCGCGCAGGCGCGCGCGGCCGTCGAGATCGCCGCGAAGAACTTCGACAACTTCAACCTCGACCTGATGTTCGCGCTGCCGAACCAGACGCTCGACGAATGCCGTACCGACATCGAAACCGCACTGTCGTACGCGCCGCCGCATCTGTCGCTGTATCACCTGACGCTCGAGCCGAATACGCTGTTCGCGAAGTTCCCGCCGGCCGTCCCCGACGACGACGCGTCGGCCGACATGCAGGAATGGATTCACGCACGTACGGCCGAGGCCGGTTACGGGCGCTACGAAGTGTCCGCGTATGCGAAGCCGAATCATCAGTGCAAGCACAACCTGAACTACTGGCGTTTCGGCGACTATCTCGGGATCGGTGCGGGCGCGCACACGAAGCTGTCGTTCCCGAACCGGATCCTGCGGCAGGCACGCTACAAGCATCCGGCGACCTTCATCGAGCAGGCGATGGCCGGCACGGCCGTGCAGGAGGAGCGTGAAGTCGGCGCGCGCGACCTGCCGTTCGAGTTCATGCTGAACACGCTGCGGCTCGTCGAGGGCTTCCCCGTGCACAGCTTCGCCGAGCGCACCGGCCTGCCGATGAGCACGATCGAGCCGGCACTGCAGGAAGCGGAACGGCGCGGGCTGATCGCACGCGATTTCGCGCAGATCGCGCCGACGCCGCTCGGCCAGCGTTTCCTCAACGACCTGCAGGAATTGTTCCTGCGCGACGATTGAGGGCATGAAGATCGCGGCATTTCGGTTACAATGCCGCCTCGTGTGGAAGCGTGGCCGAGCGGTTTAAGGCACCGGTCTTGAAAACCGGCGACGGGAAACTGTCCGTGAGTTCGAATCTCACCGCTTCCGCCAGGAAGTTTGCCAAACCCCGTCCATTCAGCGAATGACGGGGTTTTTTGTTGGTTTCCGTACGGCTTTCCGCCACGTTCCGACGCGTCCCGCCGGATGCCGTTACAATCCGGCGCTCCGATTCGCGAAACGGGAAACCCTCGTCATGAAGCCCCTCATCGTCTCGTCGCTCGTCGCCTTGCTCGCGGCCGTCAGCACGCACGCGGCAGCCGACACCGCGCCCGGCAGCGCCGCGCAAGCGTCGTGCGCGATCGCATACGTGTCCGGCGTCGGCGGCTCGCCGCGCGGCCTGAGCGAATACCTCGCGAGCCCCTCGCCGTACAACTACCTGAAAGACAACGACCTCCAGTGCAAGGTGGGAGACGACGGACGCACGTCGAACTGCACCGGCGTGACCTACCTGCGCAACGAACAGGTGAGCGTGTACGACGATTCCGATCCGGCGACGCTCACCGTCGTGGCACGCGTGGAGCTCGACCATGGCCAGAAATACCCGGTGATCATCGTCGTGCAGCGCAAGGACGCCCGCTGCAAACAATGATGCGGCGCCGCGCGCGAACCCGTTCGTCGAAACGTCACGTGCGTTCGCGCCGAGCTCTCGCGTGGCATCCGAGCCACCGGCACGGGCAGCAGCCCGTCATCGCGCCGCAGCGCGCCGGAAGCCTCCCGGCCAGCCGCTCGATCACCTAGAATTCGATCAACACGGCGACACGACCGCCGCCGCGTACTCGATGCCGCGCGCGCCACCCCTGCGTGCGGTACACGGAGATCGCCATGACCGAACTGTCGATACCGACGGAACACGTCGATTACGAAGGCTTCGAGGTCCATGTCGTGCCGGCTGCCGTGCCCGGCAGCGACACGCGCTACACCTACACCGGCTACGTATGCCATCCCGGCGCGAATCCCGCGTTACCGGGCCACGCGGTACCGTTCCATGCGGACGGCGAGGAAAGCTTCGCAAGCCTCGATGAAGCCGTCCACGAAGCCGTGCATGTCGGCAAGAGCATCATCGACGGCACGCACCCCGACCTGTCGGTCCTGTCACTCGTCACGCACGGTTTCTGAACCGGGCGGCACGCATCGCTGACGATTGCGCGGGCGTCCGCCGCGGTGCAGCCCGCGGCAACCGATGCGCGCTGCCGAACCGTCGCCAAGCGCCTGTGTGCCGGTCGCGTTCCTCGCCTTGCTTTCAACCGTGCAACAAGCGCGTCGGGATGCGGACGTGCGGCAGCCGCGCGAGCGTGCCGTCACATGTCACGTCACATCGCGATACGCGGGCGCACGCTGCGTCGCCATCAGCGATCGCGACACCCGGCATCGCCCGTTATGCGTTTCTCCCGATGCCGTCTCGCGCCCGTGCGCCTATCATTTTTTTATAGTCACTTCTGGCTAGCCTCCCATGCGCCCCCTTTCCCGTTCGCGCGTCGACCGGCTGCGTGCAGTTGCACTGGCCGTCGTCGCCATGCTCGCGGCGTGCACGATTACGCCACCTCCGTCGCTGCACTCGATCCTGACGATTCCGTCGGTCACACGCACTGGCAGCCTCGACCAATACCGCGTCGAAGTCGCGCAGCGTGTCGCCGAACGCAATCCGTCCGGCATGCTGCACGGCACGCCGCAGGCCATGCTCCGTTCGCTCGTCGTCGTGGCCTTCACCGTCGATGGCAGCGGCCGGCTCGTCAACGCATCCGTCTATCGCAGCAACGGCGACAACGAAGCGGAAGCGCTCGCGCTCGCGTCGCTGCGCCGCTCGGCACCGCTGCCGCCGCCGCCGTCGCGGCTGCTCGACGGCAACGGCCGGCTCGAAATGATGGAAGGCTGGCTCTTCAACGACGACGGCCACTTCCAGTTGCAAAGCACCGCGTCGGCGCAGGCGCAATCGATCGACTGACCGGCCCGCCGCACCGCGATTGCCGGTGCGCGGCGGCGCTGGCTATAATTTTCCGCAATCGCGCGGCCATCACGCCGCGCGCGCGTTCGTGCGCCCCACCCGGCATGCGAGCCGACCACGCCGGCACCGGGCGGCGGCGACGTACCCGTCTCCATCGTCGACCGGCGGGTGACGTCCGCGCCACGGCGCGCGTCCACGCCGCTACCGCATCATCCGCTCGGCTGCCCCCGGCAGGCGTCCGCCTGTCCGACCGCACACCCAGCCGACCGCCCTAACGACAAAACGGAGACATCCATGTCCGCATCCCCCCCGACCGTTGCACACGCAACCGGTTCGGCCGGCGCCGTCAGCCACCGGCGCATCGTGTTCGCGAGCTTCATCGGCACCGCGATCGAGTTCTACGATTTCTATGTGTACGCAACGGCTGCCGCGCTCGTCATCGGCCCCGTATTCTTTCCACACGGCTCCGCGACCGCACAGGCGCTGTCCGCGTTCGTCACGTTCGGCATCGCGTTCATCGCGCGCCCGATCGGCTCGTTCCTGTTCGGGCACTTCGGCGACCGCATCGGGCGCAAATCGACGCTCGTCGCGTCGCTGCTCGTGATGGGCGTATCCACCACCGCAATCGGCTTCGTGCCCGGCTACGACGCGATCGGTACGCTCGCGCCGGTGCTGCTGTGCGTGCTGCGCTTCGGCCAGGGGATCGGCCTCGGCGGCGAATGGGGCGGCGCCGCGCTGCTCGCGACCGAGCATGCGCCGCAGGGCAAGCGCGGCTGGTTCGGCATGTTCCCGCAGCTCGGGCCCTCGGTCGGCTTCCTGATGTCGAACGGCCTGTTCTTCGCGCTCGCGTTGTCGCTGTCGGACGAGCAGTTCCGCAGCTGGGGCTGGCGCATCCCGTTCCTGGTCAGCGCGGTGCTCGTCGCGCTCGGCCTGTACGTGCGACTCAAGATCACCGAAACGCCCGCGTTCCAGGCCGCGCTCGATCGCAACGAGCGCGTACGCGTGCCGGTCGCGACCCTCGTCACGCAACACTGGCAGCCGACGCTGCTCGGCGCGCTCGCGATGGTCGTCTGCTACACGCTGTTCTATATCTCGACGGTGTTTTCGCTGTCGTACGGCGTGTCGGCGCTGCATATTCCGCGCCAGAGCTTCCTCGGCCTGCTGTGTTTCGCGGTCGTGTTCATGGGACTCGCGACGCCGCTGTCCGCGTGGGCATCCGATCGCTTCGGCCGCAAACCGGTGCTGGTCGTGGGCGCGATCGCCGCGCTGCTGTCGGGTTTCGCGATGGAACCGCTGCTCGGCAGCGGCTCGATGCCGCTCGTCGCGCTGTTCCTGACGATCGAACTGTTCCTGATGGGCGTGACGTTCGCGCCGATGGGCGCGCTGCTGCCGGAACTGTTCCCGACCAACGTCCGCTATACGGGCGCGGGGGTCGCGTACAACCTCGGCGGGATCCTCGGCGCGTCGATCGCGCCGTACATCGCGCAACTGCTGGCGGCGCGCGGCGGGCTGTCGTGGGTCGGCGGGTATGTATCGGTTGCGGCGGCCATCAGCCTGATCGGCGTGCTGCTGATGCGCGAAACGCGCGACGCGTCGCTCGTCTGAGTCTCCGGGGCGACCCGGGTTGTGCGGTGGCCGGCGCTGCCTATACTCGATCCTGGGTGCGCCGCCGCGCGCCCGGGATCCCGCCCCGATGGAGCCGCCGCCATGAACATCCGCCTCGGCAATGCCGATCTCGTCCTGATCCTCGCGCTTGCGCTCGGTGGCGCGCTCCTGCTCGCGCTGCGCTTCCGGCCGAAGACGTGGCGCGGCCTCGTGTTCGAGGCGCTGCTGGCGAACCTGGCGGCGATCGCCGCCGTCGTCACGGTCGAGGCGCTGCTCGCCTGAACCGGCCCGCCCCGCTTCGTCAGGCGGTCAGTCGCGCACGCCGCGCGCCGTAGGCCGGGCAGACCGCACCGATCGCGTCCAGCGCCTCCCCGACCGACGGCACCGTGCCCGGCTCGCCGATGGACAGGGCATTCGGCGCGCCGCCGATCCCGCAATGGTGCCGCGACGTCGCAACGAAGATCATCACGGTCGGCCGCTGCAACGCGTGCGCCATGTGCACGAATCCCGTATCGACCCCCACCACGAGCGCAGCCCGGCCAAGCGCCGCGCCGAGTTCGCGCACCGTCATCGCGGGCAGCACGACCGCCCCCGGCGCGCGTGCGGCGATGTCCTGCGCGTCGTCGTGCTCGGCAGCCGATCCCCACGGCAGCAGCACGCGCACGCCGCGCGCCATCATCTGCGTGGCGAGCGCGGCCCAGTGATCGGCCGGCCATTTCTTGTCGGGGTTGGACGTCGCATGGAACAACAGCATGAACGGTGCGCCGTCGGTCACGGACGTCGGCAGGTTCGCGTCCTGCGGCGGGACGATACCGTACGTGGCGATGCCCTCGGGCGCGTAACCGAGCGCCTCGCCCGCGCTCACGCGCATCCCGTGCCACGCATCGCAGTCCGGCCGCGGGCCGAAGCGATGCGAATACGCGAAGCGGGCGCCCGTTTCGCCGAGATCCTGCGTCTGGTAGCCGATGCGGCGCGCGGCGCGCGCCAGCACCGAAATGATCGCGCTCTTGTAGACGCCGTGCAGGTCGATCACCGCATCGTAGCGGTGCGCCCGCAGCGCGCCGATCGACGCCGAGATCGCCGTCAGGTCGCCGCGATTGCGCATCTTCTTGAAACGGCGCAGCGGCGCGCAAAGGACACGGCTGACGCCCGGATGCCAGCGCACGACCTCCGCGCACGATTCGTCCACCGCCCAGTCGACCGTTACGCCGGGAAAGGCGCGATGCAGATCCGCCACGACAGGCAGCGTCTGGACGACATCGCCGAGCGACGTCACTTTCACGATGAGGATGCGTTTCACGTTTGCGGGGAATAGCCAGCCATTTTGGGATGCTAACGACGGATACCCGCCGCGAACATTACTCTTGAATTACATTTGCAACGAAATGCTACAAGCTTGCGAAACCCTGTCGCCCACTGTGCGACCCCGGTTCCTTTTTATAATGTCTCCTTTGCCCGATGGCCCCGCCGATGCCACGCCCCGCTCTTGCCGCCCTTCCCGCCCTGTTTCCCGCCCTCACCCGTCGCTCGTTGAGAATCTGGCGCCAGTACGGCGTTTTCTGGCTCGGCGCGATTGTCGTCGGCCTCGCGGCCGTACTCTACGCGCGACTGATCGACTGGGGCTATGAAAGCTTCCGCACGATGCGCGATCACGCCGCGTGGCTGCCGCTGCTGCTGACGCCGGCAATCGCCGCGGTGTCGGTATGGATCACGCGCCGCTTCTTCCGCGGCGCCGAGGGCAGCGGCATCCCGCAGGTGATCGCGACGCTGCATGCGCGCCCGAGCGCGTTCGGCTCCCGGCTGCTGACGCTGCGCATCCTGTTCGGCAAGGTGCTGGTGTCGTTCCTCGGCATCCTCGGCGGCTTCACGATCGGCCGCGAAGGGCCGACCGTGCAGGTCGGCGCGGCGCTGATGTTCAACCTGCGGCGCTTCTACCCGCGCTCGAACGCGCAGATCGAACGCCAGCTGGTGCTCGCCGGCGCGGCGGCCGGCCTGTCGGCCGCGTTCAATACGCCGCTCGCCGGAATCGTATTCGCGATCGAGGAGCTGACGCGCAGCTTCTCCGCGCGCGCCAGCGGCGTGCTGATCACCGCGATCATACTCGCCGGCGTCGTCGCACTCGGCCTGAACGGCAACTACACGTATTTCGGTACGATCGATGCCGGCCCCCATTTCCCGAAACTGCTGGCGCTCGCCGTGCTGGTCACCGCGATCGTGACCGGGATCGCGGGCGGGCTGTTCTGCTGGCTGCTGCTCAACACGGGGCGCTGGCTGCCCGCGCGGCTGCTGGGCCTGTATCGCGAGCGGCCGATCGCGTTCGCCGCGCTGTGCGGCTTCGCGATCGCCGTCGTCGGCCTCGTATCGGGCGGCACGACGTTCGGCAGCGGCTATGCCGAAGCACGCGGCCTGCTCGACGGCAGCCAGCATCTGTCGGTGTTCTACCCGTTCCTGAAAATGGTGTCGATGGTCGCGTCGTACCTGCCGGGCATCCCCGGCGGGATCTTCGCCCCGTCGCTGTCGATCGGCGCAGGGTTCGGCAACCTGCTGCACGTCGTGTTCAGCAACATGAGCCTGCCGATGCTGATCGCGCTCGCGATGGTGGGCTACATGGCGGCCGTCACGCAGTCGCCGATCACGTCGTTCGTGATCGTGATGGAGATGATCAACGGTCACGCACTCGTGATTTCGCTGATGGCCACCGCGTTGGTGTCGAGCCGCGTATCGCGCTTCTTCGCGCCGCCGCTCTACGAAACGCTCGCGCTGCGCTATCTCGCGCCGCCCGTCGCGGCCGCGGAACCGGCCGCGGCAGCCGCGGCGAGCACGACGGTGGCAACCGGCGTCACCGAGCCGCAGGATGCGGCCGCCGCGCCCGCCGACCCGCTCGACACGCTGCGCGACGAAGGTAGTGAAGTGCCGTCCGCCGGCGCACCGACCGAAGGCGCCACCGATGCGCCCGCGCCGCACGACGACGAGCCGGCCGCGGCCGGGACCAACGACGCGGCGCAGCCCGGCCCGCGCGACGCTCAGTAGATCACGACGGGTGCCGGCCGGTAGTACACGGGCCGCGCCGGCACGACGATGCACCCGGCCAGCGTGATCGCGACGAGCGCGATGGCGATTGCGGTTCTTTTCATCGCCCGCCTCCATCACGCCCAGTGGCCACGGGTCCAGAACCAGTTCGGACCGCGCTGGTCCCAATGGCCCGGCACCCATTGCATGCCGACGCGCTCGGCCTCCCAGTGGCCGCCGATCCACACGTAGCGGCCATGCTCCCAGTGCCAGTGCCCGCGATCCCACACATAGCCCACGCGCGCGGACGGCACGACCTCGTAGCGCACCGGCGGCGGCGCATTCGGCGCGACGATGACGACTTCCTCGGTACGCACGGCGACCGGCTCGGCGACGACCACGCGGCCCTGCGGCGCGATCACGGGTGTGCCGACGAGAATCTCGTCCGCATGCGCGGCAAGCGGCGCGACGACGGCTGACAGGCTCGCGGCGAGCAGGGCGAGCGAAACGATACGACGTTGAACAGTAGAGACAGCCATCACAACCTCCAGGTTGAACAAGTTACGCGAGCGTATTCGTTCAATGCGGGAGGAGCGATAACGGCCGACAGGCGCCGTGTTACGGCGTGCCCGAAAGTGCAACAGGGCGTAAGACGCGCACGGCGGCGAGTGCCGCCGTGCGGAGGGACACAGGTAGCACTCAGGCCTGCGGGATCTCGATCTTCACTTCGAGGACTTCGAGATCGTCCTGGCGCTCGAGGCTCACGCGGATGTCATCGTTCGAAATATGGACGTACTTCGAGATGACCGCGACCAGCTCCTTCTGCAGCGCCGGCAGGTAATCGGCCGGCGGGCGGCCGCCGACGCGCTCGTGCGCGATGATGAGCTGCAGGCGCTCCTTCGCGACAGACGCGGACTTCTTCTTCTCACCGAGGAGAAACGAAAGGATGGACATTGGCGGCCTCCGTTACTTGCTGCCGAAGAGGCGCTGCAGCAGGCCCGGCTTCTGGTAATCGGTGAAGCGCAGCGGCTTGTCTTCACCGAGGAAGCGCGCGACGACGTCCTTGTACGCTTCCGCCACGTCGGTGCCGTCGATATGCACGGCCGGCAGGCCCTGGTTCGACGCATGCAGGACGGCTTCCGACTCGGGCACCACGCCGATCAGCTTGATGCGCAGGATCTCGCTGATGTCCTCGAGCGACAGCATCTCGCCTTCGCTGACGCGCTTCGGGCTGTAGCGCGTGATCAGCAGGTGTTCCTTGATCGGATCCTTGCCTTCGGTCGCACGCTTCGTCTTCGACGACAGGATGCCGAGAATGCGGTCGGAGTCGCGCACCGACGACACTTCCGGGTTCGTGACGATCAGCGCTTCATCCGCGAAGTACATCGCGTGCAGCGCGCCCGCCTCGATGCCGGCCGGCGAATCGCAGACGATGTATTCGAAGTCCATCGCGGCGAGGTCGTTCAGCACCTTCTCGACGCCTTCGCGCGTGAGCGCATCCTTGTCGCGCGTCTGCGACGCCGGCAGGATGAACAGGTTCTCGCACTTCTTGTCCTTGATCAGCGCCTGGTTCAGGTTCGCTTCGCCCTGGATCACGTTCACGAGGTCGTACACCACGCGGCGCTCGCAGCCCATGATGAGATCGAGGTTGCGCAGGCCGACGTCGAAGTCGATCACGGCCGTCTTGTGGCCGCGCAGCGCGAGACCGGACGCAAAGCTCGCGCTCGTCGTCGTCTTGCCCACGCCGCCCTTGCCCGAGGTCACCACGATGATTTTTGCCATTTACCCAATACCCTGTGTTCGTCAATGAGAGCCGATCGATCCGGAGCGCACCGCGTGTATTACGTCAGGCGCAGCGGTTCGATCATCAGTTTTTCCTCTTCGAGCCGGATCTGCACCGCTTTCCCCAGTACATCGGCGGGCAACGGGTTCTCGGTTGTCCGATAGATACCCGCGATCGAAATCAGTTCCGGCTCGAGACACGTGCAGAAAATGCGCGCGTCGTGATTGCCGTGCACGCCCGCGAGTGCGCGGCCGCGCAACGGCGCGTAGATGTGGATATTGCCTTCCGCGATGATCTCCGCGCCGTGACTGACCGGCGCGAGCACCACGAGGTCTCCTTTCGCGTAAATCTGCTGCCCCGAACGCAACGGCCGGTCGATCACGAGCGTCTGGCCCCCCGGCTGGTTCGACACCGGCACCGGCTCGGACGCCTGCTCGGGCGCCACCGCGGCTGCCGCAGCGACGACGGCCTCGGCGACCGGCGACGCTTCCGCGCCCTCGGCCGGTTTCGCGGCCGGCGCGCGGCGATCGCGCGCCTCGAGCAGCGGCAGGCCGGCTTCCCCCGCCCAGCCCTGCGTGGCCAGCGCGACGACACCCACCGGGCGCATCCGCACGTCGCTCAGCATCTGGCGGATGTCCGCCAGCGCGACGCGTTCGCCGTCCGCCAGGCGGCGGACGTCGATCGCGACGACATCGTCGGCGAAAAACTCGGGAGTCGCTTCGAAGCGCTTGACCAGTTCGGTACGCAACGCATCGAGATCGGTCGTCTTCACGGAGAACAGCAACGTATCGACCGATCCGCTGCGCAGCTCGAAGAATGGCGATTTTTTAAGCGACATGGACACTCTGCAAAAATTTTTTGCGTATTTTACAGGCGTCCACGCGCGCGGCCATTATTTTTGGGGAACCGGGTTGCGGCGCACCGGGCGGGTGCGCAACCGGAGAGCGGGCTGGCAAGGGGGCTGGCAAGCGGGCGACCGGACCTTCATCGCGCCGCGCGGCCCGCGTTCTGACGTCGCGTCAGTGTTTCACCTGCGACACGTACAGCGATTTCATCGCGCCGGGCATCCGCGCGATCGGCGCGTGTTCGCCGGTGTTGCCGAAACCCGCGCGCTCGTAGAAGCGGATCGCGTTGCGGTTCGCATCGGCAATCCACGCGTAGACGTCCTGGGCGCCGCGCTCGGCGAGCCAGGCGGTGGCCGTCTCCAGCAGCAGCACGCCGCCGCGCAGATGGCGCACCGCGTGCGCGACCCACAGCTCGCTGACGAACGCACGCCGATCGGGCGTATTGTCGAAATACGCGCCGATCATGCCGGCCGGATGGCCTTCGGTATACAGCAGGAAAGTCGTCGACTCGTCGGACACGGCGCGCTGCGCGGCGATCGCCGACGCTGCGTCCGTTTCGACGTTCAGCAATTCGGCCTCCGGCGCTTCGCCGGGCGCGTAGGGCTCGCGCAGCGATGCAGCGCGGAGTTCGCGATACACGCCGCCCTGGTCGGCAACGATACGACGAACGGTCAAGGTCGAACTCATGCAGGCACACCCTTCGGACAGCAAGCTATTAGCTTCAACCGAAAGCGGGGCATGAGTCAAATCGTAATTTTCAAATGGCAGCGCGAATCGAAAGGCGGCAGGCACTGCGGGCGGCCATGCGGCCAGCCCGTGTGCAGGTGCAGCATCGATGCGGCAACCGGACGACCTCCGCGACGACTTCATTCGACACCAGGCGCCAGTCGCCTTGCGGCACGAGGCAGCCGCAGGTCGGGACCCGTGCATTTCATCATGAAAGGCGTAATGAACCGTAATATTGGTAACGTCGAAGCAAGCGACATGGGTCGCCACCCCGCTCCGCATATTGCGACGCAACATTTGTTGCGAACCCGCAGCGTCGATGCCCGTCCTCGTCACGGCACGCCATCCGTCTGACAAACCTGCCGCCCGCACGGGCCGATCCGGCCATTCCCGCATGTTTCAATCGGCGTGCTGGGGCCCTTCCCTGCCTGCGCCGCACGCGCGCCGCCGTTTGGAGCCGCACGCCTAGTGCCGGAGTTTGGCAAGCGTGCACATGGGTCGTATAACAGGCAGAACCGGACGACGATCCGGTTCAACCGCGCGTGCGTCGCGGGCCAACGAGAATTCAAACAACCGTACAGGCGGCCGCCTTCGGGCCGGCCGGCAGGAGGGAGACAATGGCAATGACCGACGGATCGGCTTCGGGCTGGTCGGATGGCAAGCGTTACCTGTGGCTGCTCGGCGCGCTGACGATCACGCTGCCGATTCTCGCCGCCCAGCTCGCGCTGTCGACGGGCCTGCACGTGTTCTGGTGGTTCGGCCCGCTGTTCGCGTTCGGCGTGATCCCGATCCTCGACACGCTGATCGGCGACGATCGCGACAATCCGCCCGAGGCCGTGGTGCCGCACCTCGAACGGGAGCGCTACTACCGGCTGATCGTCTATCTCGCGACCCTCGTCGAATACGTCGCGTTCTTCGCGTGCGTATGGATCGTCGGCACGCACGCGCTCGCCTGGCACGACTATGTCGGCTTCGCGCTGTCGCTCGGCGCCGCGACGGGCATCTCGATCAATACCGCGCATGAACTCGGGCACAAGACCGACCGCTTCGAGCGCTGGCTCGCGAAGATCACGCTCGCGCCGGTCGCATACGGCCATTTCTACGTCGAGCACAATCGCGGCCACCATGTACGTGTCGCGACGGCCGAGGATCCGGCGAGCGCGCGCTACGGCGAATCGTTCTGGGCCTTCCTGCCGCGCACCGTGACCGGCAGCATCCGCTCCGCGTGGCGGCTCGAGAAGGCCCGCCTCGAACGCCTCGGGCATTCGCCGTGGACCTGGCGCAACGAGGTGCTGCACGCCTGGGCGATGACCGTCGTCGTGTGGGGCATCGCGATCGCGATGGCCGGCAAGGTCGTGATCCCGTTCCTCGTGATCCAGGCCGTCTACGGCGCGTCGCTGCTCGAAGTCGTGAACTACGTCGAGCACTACGGGCTCGGCCGCCGCAAGCTGCCGAACGGCCGCTACGAACGCTGCACGCCGCAGCATTCGTGGAACAGCAATCACGTCGTCACCAACCTGTTCCTGTACCAGCTGCAGCGGCACGCCGACCATCACGCGAATCCGACGCGCTCGTACCAGGCGCTGCGCCACTTCGACGATTCGCCGCAACTGCCGGCCGGCTACGCGACGATGATCCTGTTCGCGTACGTGCCGCCGCTCTGGTATCGCGTGATGAATCCGCGGGTGGTCGCGCACTACGGCGGCAACATGGCGCAATCGAACATCAAGCCGTCGATCCGCGCCCGGGTGCTCGCGCAATATCCGGCCACGGCTTGATCGCGGGGGCCGGGCCGCTGGTGGCTTGGCGTCGGCGCGTACCGCCGACAGCCGATGCCGCGCCGGCCCCCGGCTTCGTTCGAGCCGGGCACGACGGCGCCCCCGTCACGCCATTTCCGGCAACCTGAACACGGCAACCGCATGCCGCAGCGCGCTCGCCTGCTCGGCGAGTGCCTGCGTCGCGGCCGATGCCTGCTCGACGAGCGCCGCGTTGCGCTGCGTCGCTTCGTCCATCTGCGTGACCGCGATGTTCACCTGCTGGATGCCGCCGCTCTGCTCCTGCGACGCGGACGAGATCTCGCCGACGATCGTCGTGACGCGCTGCACCGCGCCGACGATCTCGTGAATCGACTCGCCCGCCCGGCCGATCAGCACGGCGCCTTCGTCGACCCGCCGCGTCGACTGCTCGATGAGCCCCTTGATCTCCTTCGCGGCGGCGGCGCTGCGCTGCGCGAGCGTACGCACTTCCGCCGCGACGACCGCGAAGCCGCGCCCCTGCTCGCCCGCGCGCGCCGCCTCGACCGCTGCGTTCAGCGCGAGGATGTTGGTCTGGAACGCAATGCCGTCGATCACCGCGATGATCTCGCCGACCTTCGCCGAGCTGTCGGCGATGCCGTTCATCGTGCCGACGGCATCCGACATCACGCCGCCGCCGGCCGCAGCGATCGTCGATGCGTCGCGCGCCAGCTGCGCCGCGTGCTGCGCGTGCTCGGCCGACTGGCGGACGATGCCCGTGAGTTCGGTCATGCTGGCGGCCGTCTCCTCGAGCGACGCGGCCTGTGCCTCGGTACGCGCCGACAGATCATGATTGCCCGACGCGATCTGTGCGCTCGCCGTCGCGACGGCTTCGGCGTGCGTACGCACTTCGAGCACGACGCCCGACAGGCTCGCCTGCATCGTCCGCAACGCGCGCAGCAGGTCGGCGATCTCGTCGCGGCCGGCCGCGTCGACGTCGCGCGTCAGGTCGCCCTCGGCGACGGCCTGCGCGCACGCGACCGCGCGGTCGAGCGGACGCAGGATCGCGCGGCTGAACAGGAACGCACCGACCATCGCGACGCCGAGCACGACCAGCATCAGCACGAGGCTCGCGACAGTGGCGTGCTGCGCATCGCGGCTCGCCTGCGCCGACACGGCGGCACTCTCGTCGGCAATCGACTTCGCGGCCCGCTCCAGCAGCACCGCGGGTTCGCGGTCGACGCCCGCCACGGCGGCATCGCCGGCCGACGGCTCGAAGCCGGCCGCCTTGAACGCGTCGAACCCGCGCCGGTAACCCTCGCCCATCGCCGTGTGCGCACGCATGAACTGCTCGACGAGCGAGCGGCTCTCGCCGGGCGGCAACTGATGAACGAGCTGCGCGGCGAGCGTATCGACCGTGTGCTCGCGCGTCTGGAACGCCTGCCAGTACTGGTCGAGCTTCGCGGGCTGCTTGCCGCGCAACAGCGTGTCTTTCCATTCCTGCACTTGCAGCTTGAACTGCACGAGCGTGGCCGACACGAGCCGTTCGTCGCCGACGTTCGTCTGCACGTCGTCGGCAAACGTATCGATCGACCGATTGAGAATATGGATGCCGTACAGCGCGCCGCCGAACATCAGCAGCAGCGCAACGGCAAATGCGAGGGGAATCTTGTAGCTCAGCTTCATGGGACCTTGGATCGACGGGAACGGTGCAGTCCGGCATGAGCGCCGGCCGCCCCGTGTTAACGGCGCAGCAAGCGCGGGCTTAAAGCTGAAGAAAGCGGCAAGGACAGGATGTGCACGCGCCGCCCCGATCCGGACAGGCTGGACTGCCGACGCTGCCCACTACGCAGCAAGACGTATGGGACACGGTCGCTATCGCATCGGCACATTCCGATGCATCGACGGTCGATGCTGTTGCCGCCGCCACGCCTTGAGACACACGATTGAGCAAGCCCAAAACGAAAAACCCCTTGATCCTTCCGGATCAAGGGGCTTCGTATTTTGGCGGAGAGGGTGGGATTCGAACCCACGGTACGGGGAAACCGTACGCCTGATTTCGAGTCAGGTACATTCGACCACTCTGCCACCTCTCCTTCCTTGCTGCTTTACTGCATTTCGCGTTTGGTCGTTTCCGCGAAAGAAAAGATTATAGAACGATCTCTTCGAATCTCACAAGCCCTTTTTGCAAATTTTTTTGCGAGGGATTGAAGCGATCGCCGGAGCGCGACGTTACGACGCCTGTGCCGGCGCGTCGATACGCTCGATGCCGCCCATGTACGGACGCAGCACTTCCGGCACCGTGACCGAGCCGTCCGCGTTCTGGTAGTTCTCCAGCACAGCGACGAGCGTGCGGCCGACCGCAAGGCCCGAACCGTTGAGCGTATGCACGAGTTCCGGCTTGCCCTGTGCGTTGCGGAAACGCGCCTGCATCCGGCGCGCCTGGAACGCCTCGGTATTCGAGCAACTCGAGATCTCGCGATAGGTGTTCTGCGCAGGCAGCCACACTTCGAGGTCGAACGTCTTCGCGGCCGAGAAGCCCATGTCGCCCGTGCACAGCGTGATCACGCGGTACGGCAGGCCGAGCTTCTGCAGGATCGCTTCCGCATGGCCGACCATCTCGTCGAGCGCCGCGTACGACGCATCCGGCGCGACGACCTGCACCATCTCGACCTTGTCGAACTGGTGCTGGCGGATCATCCCGCGCGTGTCGCGGCCATACGAACCGGCTTCCGAGCGGAAGCACGGCGAATGCGCGGTCAGCTTGATCGGCAGCGCGGAG
Source organism: Burkholderia sp. COPS (assembly GCF_019425585.1). Lineage (NCBI taxonomy): Bacteria > Pseudomonadati > Pseudomonadota > Betaproteobacteria > Burkholderiales > Burkholderiaceae > Burkholderia > Burkholderia sp. COPS. Next base: position 246,737 of record NZ_WIXR01000024.1, read on the forward strand.
CCTTCGACGATCGACTCGCGCACGGTGTTCGTCAGCGAGATTTCCGACGTGGAGATCAGGTATTGCGTGACCTTGTTCTCCTCGCCGCCCTTCTCGACGCGGAACATGTCGTCCGCGAACTTCGGCAGCTGGCCCGTACCGTACAGGATCTCGGGGTTCACGATGTACGGCGTATAGGCTTCGGTGTAGCCGTGCTGCTGCGTGTGCGTGTCGATCATGAACTGCGCGAGCGCGCGGTGCAGGCGCGCGATCGAGCCGCGCAGCATCGTGAAGCGTGCGCCGGCGAGCTTTGCGCCGGTCTCGAAATCGAGGCCGAGCGGCGTGCCGACGTCGACGTGATCCTTCACCTCGAAGTCGAACTGGCGCGGCGTGCCCCAGCGGCGCACCTCGACGTTGTCGGCTTCGTCCTTGCCGATCGGCACGCTTTCATGCGCGACGTTCGGCATACCGAGCATCAGGTCGGACAGGCGCGCCTGGATGTCGCCGAGCTTGGCTTCCCCCGCCTTCATTTCGTCGCCGATCCCGCCGACCTCGGCCATCACGGCCGATGTGTCCTCGCCCTTCCCCTTCATCGCACCGATCTGCTTCGACAGGCTGTTGCGGCGCGCCTGGAGCTCTTCGGTGCGGGTCTGGATCGCGCGGCGTTCCGCTTCGAGGGCGGAGAACGCGGCGATGTCGAGGGTGTAGCCGCGATCGGCGAGGCGCTTCGCGACGCCGTCGAGGTCTTTGCGCAGCAACTGGATGTCGAGCATGGGAGGACTTGGAAAATCGTTGTGTAAGACGGGAATTCTAACGCACCGCAGGGCCGCCAAGGCACTGGACGGACGGACTATGCTGCAAACGGGCGATGACCGTGGCGCGACGGCCATGGCAGTATCGCGTTGCCGGCCTGCCCGTCGTCACCCGCGAAATCGCGCCCGCATCGAAGCGCCGCGGATCGCGAAGCACCCGCGCGGGCCCGCGGCGGCGCATCGAGCGAGGCGCCCGCCCCACGTCACAGCACCCAAGGAACCCGATGGCCATCGAACTGGACAAGGAAATACGCGACCGCGCGATCGCGTCACTGCAACGCTATTTCACAGAAAACATGGACGAGCCGATCGGCAATATCCAGGCCGGCGCGCTGCTGCACTTCTTCGTCGAGGAGATCGGCCCGGTGATCTACAACCTCGCGATCGCCGACGCGCAGTCGAGCCTGCACACGCGCATCGCCGAACTCGACATCGAATGCCATCAGGAACCGTTCGACTACTGGAAGAAGCAGCCGGCACGCAAGCGCTGACGCGAGCCACGACCACGCCGGCCGCCCCGGGCCGCGCCGTCAGTCCTTCTTGCCGGCTTCGCGATCGAGTTCGCGCAGCCACGCGAGCTTGTCGGCGATCTTCGATTCGAGCCCGCGCGGCACCGGCTTGTACCAGCGCGGTTCGCGCATCCCGTCCGGCAGGTACGTCTCGCCGGCCGCATACGCATTCGGCTCGTCGTGCGCGTAGCGATACGCGTGACCGTAGCCGAGTTCCTTCATCAGCTTGGTCGGCGCGTTGCGCAGGTGCACGGGCACCTCGCGCGACTTGTCCTGCTTCACGAACGCCATCGCCTGGTTGAACGCGTTGTAACCCGCGTTGCTCTTCGCCGCGCACGCGAGATAGATCACCGCCTGCCCGAGCGCGAGCTCGCCTTCCGGCGAGCCGAGCCGCTCGTAGGTTTCGGCCGCGTCGTTCGCCACCTGCAGCGCGCGCGGGTCGGCCAGGCCGATGTCTTCCCACGCCATCCGCACGATCCGCCGCGCGAGGTACTTCGGATCCGCGCCGCCGTCGATCATCCGGCAGAACCAGTACAGCGCACCGTCCGGGCTCGAACCGCGCACCGACTTGTGCAGCGCCGATATCTGGTCGTAGAAGTTGTCGCCGCCCTTGTCGAAGCGCCGCGCGTTCAGCGTCATCGCGCTGCTGACGAAATCGGCATCGATCGTCGCGACGCCGGCCGACGTGGCCGCCGTCTGCGCCTGCTCGAGCAGGTTCAGGAAGCGCCGCGCGTCGCCGTCCGCATAACCGACCAGCGTATCGATCGCCTTGTCGTCGAACGCGAGGCCGTCGAGCGCGATTTCCTGTGCGCGCTTCAGCAACTGGCGCATCTCGTCGTCGTCCAGCGACTTCAGCACGTACACCTGCGCACGCGACAGCAACGCCGAATTGACCTCGAAGCTCGGGTTCTCGGTCGTGGCGCCGATGAAGGTCACGAGCCCCGACTCGACGAACGGCAGCAACGCGTCCTGCTGCCCCTTGTTGAAGCGGTGGATCTCGTCGACGAACAGGATCGTGTGGCGGCCGGTGCGGTTCAGCGTGTCCTTCGCCTGCTCCATCGACTCGCGGATGTCCTTCACGCCGCCGAGCACCGCGGACAGCGCGATGAACTCGCAGTCGAACGCAAGCGCGGTGAGCCGCGCGAGCGTCGTCTTGCCGACGCCGGGCGGCCCCCACAGGATCATCGAATGCGGCTTGCCCGATTCGAACGCGAGCCGCAGCGGCTTGCCTTCGCCCAGCAAATGCGTCTGGCCGATCACCTCGGCGAGCGTCTTCGGCCGCAGCGCCTCGGCGAGCGGGCGGCGCGGCTCGACTTGAAACAGATCGGACATGAACCCTCGCTCCACATCAAACGGTCGCGGCCGAACCGGCCGCCGGACCCGACATTATGACAGCCGCGCGACGGCACCGCCGTGCCTGCTGCCCGTGCCTGCTGCCCGCGCCTGGTGCCCGCGCCCGGTGCCCGCGCCCGGTGCCCGCGCCCGAAAACAACACGGGCCTGCCGTCGCCGGCAGGCCCGTTGCGAAAAAGCGGCGTGCGCGCCGGTCAGCCCGTAATCACGTCGGCGCCCTTCGGCACGACGAACTTGAACGTATCGCCCTTCAGCGGCGGATTCGTCTGGATGTTCGTAAACGTCAGCAGCGTGACGTTGCCGAACACGTCGTGCAGCTCCATCGCGGCGAGCGTGCCGTTGCGAAAGCCGATGCCGATCCGCTGGAACTGCGTGTCCTGCGCCTTCGGCAGCATCTCGAGCCACTCGATGCCGCCCTTCTCGCCGGCATCGCGCAACGTGTAGCTCTTGTCGAGATCGTTGCTGCCGAACAGGATCGCGGCCGGGCTCGCGCCCAGCGCGCCGTTCAGCTTGCGCTCGGTCACCTGGTTCAGGTCGCGGTCATACACGTAGAGCTTCTCGCCGTCGGCCTGCAGTACCTGCTGGTACGGCTTCTGGTACGTCCAGATGAACTTGCCCGGGCGCGCGAACACGAAGGTGCCGCTCGAATTGTCGGTGGGCTTCGGCACGGCCTGCGCGGCGCTCGCGCCCTTCGCCGGTGCCTTGACGATCTGCTGCGTGAAGTCGCCCTTCGCCGAACGCACCTGCGACACGAACGCCTTCAGTTGCTCGGTGCCGCCCGCGAACGCGTGCGTCGCCGCGAGCATCAGCGATGCGCCGGCGAGCGCCGCGCCGAGCCAGCGCCGCGTCGAACGAAGGGACATTGCGAACGAATGTTGCTGCATATTGCGGTTTTCTCCCTGGGTGGCCGGCGCCGCGAACGCCGCGGACTCATTCCGCGTCGCGCGCCGGCACAAGAATTTCGCGGTTGCCGCTCGACGACATCGCCGACACAAGCCCCGACTGCTCCATCTGCTCGAGCAGCCGCGCCGCGCGGTTGTAGCCGATCCGCAGGTGCCGCTGCACGAGCGAGATCGACGCACGGCGGTTCTTGATGACGATCTCGACCGCCTGGTCGTACAGCGGATCAGACTCGCCGCCGCCTTCGCCGGTTCCCGCGCCGGCCGATCCCTCGTCGCCGTCGGCGGTGCCGCCCTCGAGCAGCCCTTCGACATAGTTCGGCTCGCCCTGCTCCTTGAGCTTCTCGACGACGCGGTGCACTTCGTCGTCGGCGACGAACGCGCCGTGCACGCGCACCGGCAGCCCGCTGCCCGGCGGCAGGTACAGCATGTCGCCCATCCCGAGCAGCGATTCGGCGCCCATCTGGTCGAGAATCGTGCGTGAGTCGATCTTCGACGACACCTGGAATGCGATCCGGGTCGGCACGTTCGCCTTGATGAGGCCCGTGATCACGTCGACCGACGGACGCTGCGTCGCGAGGATCAGGTGGATGCCGGCCGCGCGCGCCTTCTGCGCAATCCGTGCAATCAGTTCCTCGACCTTCTTGCCGACGACCATCATCAGGTCGGCCAGCTCGTCGATCACCACGACGATGTTCGGCAGGCGGCCGAGCGGCTCGGGATCTTCCGGCGTCAGGCTGAACGGATTCGGCAGCTTCTCCTCGCGCTTCGCGGCCTCGTCGATCTTGTTGTTGTAGCCCGCGAGGTTGCGCACGCCGAGCTTGCTCATCAGCTTGTAGCGGCGCTCCATCTCCGCGACCGTCCAGTTCAGCGCGTGACCGGCCTGGCGCATGTCGGTGACGACCGGGCACAGCAGGTGCGGAATGCCTTCGTAGACGCTCATTTCGAGCATCTTCGGATCGATCAGGATCAGGCGCACCTGCTCGGCGGTCGCTTTATACAGCAGCGACAGGATCATCGCGTTGATCCCGACCGACTTGCCCGAGCCGGTCGTACCGGCGACCAGCAGGTGCGGCATCTTCGCGAGATCCGCGCACACCGGCTTGCCGCCGATGTCCTTGCCGAGGCTGAGCGTGAGCGCCGACGATGCGGCCGCGTACACCTCGGAACCGATGATCTCGGACAGGTGCACCGTCTGGCGGCGCTGGTTCGGCAGTTCGAGCGCCATGTAGTTCTTGCCGGGAATCGTCTCGACGACGCGGATCGACACGAGCGACAGCGAGCGCGCGAGATCCTTCGCGAGATTGACGATCTGGCTGCCCTTCACGCCGGTGGCCGGCTCGATCTCGTAGCGCGTGACGACGGGGCCCGGATACGCGGCCACGACGCTCGCCTCGACGCCGAAATCCTTCAGCTTCTTCTCGATCAGGCGCGACGTGAATTCGAGGGTATCGGCCGAAATCGCCTCCTGCGCCTTCGGCGCGGGGTCGAGCAGCGACACCGGCGGCAGCGTCGAATCGCCCGGCAGGTCGGTGAAGAGCGGCACCTGGCGCTCGCGCTCGACGCGCTCGGACTTCGCCGGCGTGACGACCGGCGGCACGATCGTCACGGGCTCGTGATCCTCGATGCGCACGCGTTCCTCTTCGACCTTGCCTTCGCGGCGCACGGCCGCGGCCTCGCCGAGCTTGCGGTCGCGCTCGGCCTCGCGGCGCAGCTTCGCGACATTGACGGCGGACAGGATCGCACCGCCGACGCGCTCGGCGACCGACAGCCACGAGAAGCGGAAATACAGCGACAGGCCGATCGCGAGCAGGATCAGCAGCAGCAGCGTGCCGCCGGTGAAGCCGAACGCGTGCGACATCGCGCCCGCCACGGCCTCGCCGATCACGCCGCCCGGCGCGCGCGGCAACTGCACCTTCAGCGACCACATGCGCAGCGCCTCGATGCCGTCGCACGCCAGCACGACGAGCACGAACGCGAAGATTTCGGTGAGCCAGCCGATCGGCCGCTCGGGTTCGTCCACGACCGCCTCGTGACGCGTGATGCGGCGGTAGTTGACGGCGATGCGCCGCGCGAGCGGCACGATCAGCCAGTAGGCCGACAGGCCGAACAGCAGCAGGATGATGTCGGCCGTCCAGGCGCCGACGCGGCCGGCCCAGTTCGAGATGTGGTCCACCTGGGCGGCGTGCGTCCAGCTCGGATCGCGCCGGCTGTAGCTCAGCAGGGCCATCACCAGAAATGCGCAGAGCGCGACCTGGAGAATCCAGCGGATCTCCGTGAGGAGCTTCGACATCCGGTGCGGCAACGCCTGTGCCTGGGCGGAATAAGGAGCTTTTGCCATGAATCCGTATAAAGAGGACGGGCTGCGCGCCCGCCTGTCGTTCGATCCCGCATATTGTAAGCGCTGCACCGGGCCGCCAAGTGTAAATGACGGTTACATAACAGGGCCGGGGTACGGCCGGCGCGGCGCATGCTCTCCGCGGCAGCCCTTTCTGCCTTTCACTCCGGTGCGCGGTCCGGCCGCCCGCCCGCAGCCGCGCCGCCCCGGGCGGGTGCCACGCCCCGCCCGCCCCGCATGCGCGACCGTTGCGCCGCGAGACACTATCGCCGCGATTGAAACTCTCGTTCGGCAACGCAGCAACGGGGCCTTTATAA
>NZ_WIXR01000025.1:0-101865 GCF_019425585.1 Burkholderia sp. COPS
GTACAACCCGATGGGCCTGCCGATCGGCATCACCGACGCCAGCGGCAAGATCAAGCAGCTCGAGTACAACGCCAACGGCCAGCTCACGCGCTACGTCGACTGTTCGGGCAACGCCAGCCAATGGGCCTACGACGAGCGCGGCCAGCTCGTGCAGTTCACCGATGCGGCCGGCAACATCACCCGCTATCGCTACGAGGCCGGCCAGCTCGCCGCCATCCGCCATGCCGACAACAGCGAAGAACACTTCGAGCGCGATGCCGAAGGCCGCCTGCTGACCCACATCGATGCGCTGGGCCGGCGCACCGAATGGGACTACACCGAGGCCGGGCTGCTCGCCAGCCGGGTGGACGCGGCCGGCCAGACCCTGCGCTACCGGTGGGACAAGCTCGGCCAGCTCACCGCGCTGCGCAACGAAAACGGTCGCGACACCGAGTTCCACTATGACCCGATGGGGCGCCTGCTGGCCGAAACCGGCTTTGACGGCGCCACCACGCGCTACGAGTACGAGGAAACCACTGGCAAGCTGGCGCGGGCCATTGACGGCCAGCGCGTCACCGCCTACACCTTCGACGCCATGGGCCGTCTTGTAGAACGCCGTGCGGCGCTGCAAACCGGCGATGCCGAACCGGGAGAGAAGGATTGGCAGCGCGAGCAGTTTGCCTATGATTTCAACGGCAACCTGGCGCTGGCGACCAATGCCGACAGTCGCCTGCAATGGTTCCACGACGCGGCCGGCAACCTGGTGCGCGAGCATCAGCACTACATCAGCCTGGGCAAGCCGCTGGTAGCGGTATGGCAGCACGAATACGACGCGCTCAACCAGCGCACGGCCACCGTGCGCCCGGACGGGCACCGCGTCAGTTGGTTGACCTACGGCAGCGGCCACCTGCTGGCCCTGCAACTGGACGAGCGCGAACTGGTCAGCTATGAGCGCGACGACCTGCACCGCGAAATCGTCCGCACCCAGGGCAACCACCTGCTGCAAACGCAGCAGTGGGACCAACTCGGCCGTCTCAGCGAACAGGTGCTGGCCCACGAAGCCAAGGGGCTGCCCGGGCAGACGGGCGGCGGCAATCGGCTGCTGGTGCGCCACTACCGCTACGATGCCAGCGGCCAACTCACCAAAATCAACGACACGCGGCGCGGCCAACTGGCCTACCGCTATGACCCGGTGGGCCGGTTGCTGGAAGCGCAAAGCCGCCTCGGCCTTGAAACCTTCGACTTCGACCCGGCCAGCAACCTGATCGACCCGGCCGAACAGCGCGAGGCCGAGCGCCAGCACATGCCGCGCATCAAGGCGCTGGACAACCTGCTCAAGCAATACGCCGGCACCCACTACCAGTACGACGCGCGGGGCAACCAGACAAAACGCTGGAAGAACGGACAGGAAAGCCGTTTTACCTGGGATTTGTTCGACCGGCTCACGCACTACGAAGACGAGCGCCTTGCGGTCGATTACACCTACGACGCACTAGGCAGACGTTTGTCGAAGCACAGCCAGGCGCACTACGAGGAACGCCGCGAGGCCGGGCCGCACTGGAACCGCGGCGAGCGGGTGAAGCGCAATCGTGAACTGCAATGCGGCTTCACGCTGTACGGGTGGGACGGCGACACGCTGGCGTGGGAGAGCAAGATTGCCGACGAGAATGGCTTCGGCGCGCGCACCACGCACTATGTGTACGAGCCGGGCAGCTTTGTGCCGGTGGCACAGGCGGTGCGCGACGATGCTATCGAACTGCTCGACCAGCCCGAGTATGGCGACTACTACCGGCAGGACGAAGACCCGCTGTGGGGCCCTCCACCGCCAGCGCCGGCCATCGACTGCCTGGCCTGGTACCAGTGCGACCACCTGGGCACGCCGCAGGAGTTGACGGACGAGCACAGCGAGATCGCCTGGGCCGCTGAGTATCGTGCCTGGGGAGTGGCGAAAGAAGCACTGCGCAAGGCGTCGGGTGGCCGCGTGGAATTACGCAACCCGACCCGATTCCAGGGGCAGTACCATGACCACGAGACGGGGCTGCACTACAACCGGTATCGGTACTACGATCCGGAGGTGGGGCGGTTCGTCAGCAAGGACCCGATTGGATTTGCAGGCGGGCTGAGTCTGTACCAGTTCACACCGAATCCGGTGGGATGGGCGGATCCGTTGGGGTTGAGTGGCACCATTGCGGTGCCATCGCCTCTGTCTGTCCCCAAAGATGTTCCTGTACCTTCAGTCAGGCCAGCAGGGTTGCTCCTGCCGCTCCTATTGACGGGTGATACCCCCAATCGCCTGCCGTACTACCATGCAACGTATACAAGGACTCATCCAATCACTCGGCAGGTGTATTGTGGGCGAACGTCAGGATATGGTGATCCCAATACGCTGGTGCACAGGCGAGGGCTGCAGCAAGGCCATCTGAATGCGGAAGGATTTGCTCCACCGGTCTTGGATAAGTTCTCTGTAAATCGAGATGCGATACGTGGCCGCGAGCAGCAACTAATCGATTTCCATGGAGGAGCTCGGAGCGTTGGAGGTACAGCGAGGAATATGATCAACGGGGTTTCCGACATTAACCCGCTTGGGAAAATTTATAAAAATTATTCCATTAAAGAATTTGGAGAACTTCCAGACAATTCTCCACCGCGAGCGCGAAATTGGTAATCAAGGCATATATGAAGATCGAATCAAAAGCAAGACAAGAAGTCCTCAGTCTAATACGAGTCGTCGAGAAGATTGACGACATCCTAGGCAGTCTTAACAACAAAGATACCCTCTTGCTCAGGGAGGGGTTTGGGAGATTAAAGATTGAATGCGAGCGCTATATTAATGGTGAAAAACTAGACTTCAAAATATCGGAGTTGCTTACAGGCATCAGGCAGGGACTACGAGAAATGCCGCAACTTCAATTTTTGCGTGATGCTCCTGCCGAGGTACGAGGGAAGTTTTTAGCCGATTTTACTCAGGCCGTGAACTCGGAGCTTCCTGGTTTTTTTGACAAGGAAGGCGAAAAGGCAAGAAAAATTATTGCACGCGGTAAAATAAGAAATCCGGATGAGTTCTATCTGATCGAATTCTTTTTCGAGCAATTACATGACGCAAATCCCGATGGCGAGGACTCGGCTGCACTTCGTCGAATCATGGATGACTTTGAGTTTGGGAGCCGATGAAATTTATAGAATCACTGATTAGTAGGCAATCGCACGAGGTTGTCGTGCGATTGCCGGCGCGGAATGGCCGGATACCGAAGCGAAGCCCCACACATTCGGAGAGGTTTGCCCTGTGGACGCGCCTCATTTCTCGCATTTCTCAGGTGTTGTTGCGTCAATCCGACCGTCACGCGGCGGTCTGACTGACGTTTACACGCAACAAGCGGGGCGGTACCCCTGTTAACAATTCGGGTTCCTGCGTAGATTCTCGATTTTTGCCGCCGAGGCGATGCGCAAGACGAGCGAGCCGAAGGCCTGCCGCACCTGCGCGCGCAGAGTGCGCTGTGCAGGCATCGGTGACAGTACCGAAGGCTTGGCGTCACCTCTATGGTGGACTATCCCCGCTAACGCGATGACACCATGACGACAACCATTGACGAGCTACGGTTTCGTATAAACGCTTTGCGAACAAACTCTAGGCGAAAAGAGGTCGCAGAGATTGCGTTCGCATTAGAGTACCTGTCGTTAACAGTTTCTCCCCTGCCCGGGGATATATTTTCACTATATCTGGAGGTGTTGTCGGATCCTCTAATTTTCTCTAGGCAAGGTATAGAGAGCTTCATTTCTGGAATTTACAACGACTTTGATAAGCTCACCATCGATCAAAAAGGCTTCCTATTGGAAGCCTTGGTTAACAACTCAAAAGGGTATGGCGATGAGAATTTGTGCTTCTCTGTTGGGGATATGATCGCTCGAAAGTACTCCGTCCAAGTTGCACTGGACGCTTTCCGCCGAATGTGAGCCTCGGGTGAAAAAGGCTCCCGATTCATTGCTAAATTCGGCGCATGTTCTATCCCTTTCTCTGCCAAAGCGCGAGGCGGAGCGCCAGCACATGCCGCGCATCAAGGCGCTGGATAACTTGCTCAAGCAATACGCCGGCACCCACTACCAGTACGACGCGCGGTAACCTCAGCAAGCGCTGGCACCAGGGCAAGGAAAGCCGCTACACCTGGGACTTGTTCGACCGCCTCACGCATTTCGAAGACGAGCGCCTGCAGGCCGACTACAGCTACGACGCTTTGGGCCGGCGGCTGACAAAGTACAGCAAGGCGCACTACGAGGAACGTAGAGAAGCAGGGCCGCACTGGAACCGCGCCGAGCGGGTGAAGCGCAACCGCGAGTTGCAATGCGGCTTCACGCTGTACGAGTGGGACGGCGACACAATGGCCTGGGAAAGCAAGATCGCCGACGAAGATGGCTTTGGCGCGCGCACCACGCACTACGTGTACGAGCCGGGCAGTTTTGTGCCAGTGGCGCAGGCCGTGCGCGACGACGCCATCCTTCTGCATGACCAGCCCGAGTACGGCGACTACTACCGGCGGGACGAAGACCCGCTGTGGCTACCGCCACCACCCGCGCCGGCCATCAATAGTCTGGCGTGGTACCAGTGCGACCATCTGTGCACGCCGCAGGAACTGACGGACGAGCACAGCGAGATTGCCTGGGGCGCGGTCAAGGAAGTGATCCGCAAGGCATCCGATGGGCGCGTGGAATTGCGCAACCCGATCCGGTTCCAGGGGCAGTACCATGACCACGAGACGGAGCTGCACTACAACCGATACCGGTACTACGATCCGGAAGTGGGCCGGTTCGTGAGCAAGGACCCGATGAGGTTGGCCGCTGGTATAAACCCGCACGCATACGCGCCCAACCCCGTCAGGTGGGCTGACCCTTTGGGCCTCGACTACGGAATTGGCATTGATCCCGCGGCAGCCGGTGGGAACGGGCACGCGACACTCTATTTCCTGAATGAGCGTGGAGCTTGGTTCGCTTTCAACCAAGGCGCTGCTGGCGAAACATCGTCTGGCGGGAACATCGGATTCTTGACGGGTTCAAATGCACCTGCCGGTGTTAGCATCGAAGCCATTGCAATGCCGCCGGATGGGACGCTTATGTACAAAACCACAACAGATCAAGACAGGGCAATTGCCATGTGCGCCAATGGATCAATGGATGCTCACAATTCTGGTGAACGCAAATACAATCTTTATAGAAATAATTGCAAAGACTCGGTGGTTGATGTGTTGGGCTGTGCCGGCATAAATGTCCCCAATCCAACGTTCACATTTAGACCTAACTCGTGGATAAAGCTTCTTTATCCTAAAAAGTGATGCCTAGTAGAAAACCATCTTGGATCGCCGTATCTTTTGCGTTCTTCTTCCTCGCGCCATCGGCATCTGGATATTCTGAAGAGGTGAGCATGCTACAGTCCACGGAAAAATTTGGCGGAACAGAAATTCATGTCGAGATAGAGAGCGGAAAAGCATATCGAGAAGCCGAAATGGATAAGGCGCTGGTATACGGGAAAATAAGGATAAGTGATTCAAGTGCTGGTGCGATCAACATAAAAGTCAACCTCACTTGTGTATCAATATCGATTAATCAAGTTCGGGGCGAGAGAGTTTATATCGACAGCGTGGCGCACATTCTTCCGGAAAATTATTTGATGAATAATGGCGAGTCCAAAGTGTATTGGAAAATGGAAAGGTTTGTGGACGTCAGAAAATCGAACGGGTCACTTTCAATCAGTTTAAAGAAGGGGTGTTCGCTATTTCCATCCAGATGACGCGGTAACGGCGCTGCATTCCAACCGGTACCGGTACTGCGATCCGGAGGGAGGCGGAGCGGTTTGTTAGCGAGGAGCCGATCGGATACGCCGGAGGCATCAATGTCTACGGCTATGCAAATGGAAACCCGGTAAGCGATGTCGATCTTATTGGTTTGGCTGCTTGCAATGTGCTATTTCCAAGCCGGGGCCTTCTGGCCTGTCAGAGCCTCGTACCGATCCCGTGCATGCCGATTCGCTCGAGCACTTCGATCGCGTGCTCGGCGCGATCCGGTTGATCGACGGGATCGCGAATACCGAGACGAGTATCTTGCTGTCGACGCACAAGGTGTGACGCGGGCGGCGCCTGCGTCATGCTCTTTTTCGTGCGGTCAGGCGTTGGACGCCGGTTCCGGAAACACCGGCTCGCCCAGCGTCAGCATCAACCGGTTCGCCCACGCGAAGATCGCGACCGCGTGCGACAGGTCGAGAATCTCCTCATGGGTCAGCCCTTCGGCTTGCAGCGCGGCGATATCGCGCGCATCGACCGTTTCGGGCCGCTCCGTCAGTGCGATCGCATAACGCACGATCGCGCGTTCGCGCGCCGTCGTGCCGGCCGTCGCCGGATCGTCGAATACCTGCTCGATCGCGTCGGTGCGTTTCGCGAGCTGCGCGAAGCGCTGCGCATGCACGGATGCGCAATACACGCAGCCGTTCACGCGCGACACGGCCGTGCTGGCGAGTTCGCGCTCGGCGCGCGACAGCCCGCCGGGGCCGTACATGATCGCGTTGAACACGCCCGAGCGTTGCCGCAGGATCTCGGGCAGATGGACGAGCAGCAGGTAATAGTCGGATGTCTTCGCTTGCGGGTGGCTCGCGTCGAGCACGGCCAGCTGCTCGGGCGTCGCGGCATCGAGCGAAACGGTGTCGAGCCAGGCGCGCCAGCCGAGCGTGTCGGACGTGAAGCCGTGGGCGGTCGTCGTCATGCGGCCTCCGTTGCAGTGCGTGCCTGAAGCGCCTGCGCGGCAGCGGCGACGCGCAACTGGTACGCGACGAACGCCACGAGCTGCGACAGCGCGACGATCGCGGGCGTCGTGAGCCCGGCCGACTTCAGCGCGTCGAGATCGGACGGGCGCGCATCGACAGGGGCGAGCGTCAGCAGGCGCGCATGCGCCAGGATCGCGCCGATGCGTCGAGGCAGCGCATCGAACGCATCGGCATCCGCGCGTGCGATATCGTCGAGCGTGCCGCCCGCGTCGATCAGCCGCGCGCGATAGGTGTCGGTCAATGCCGGCGCCTTCGATTTGTGCGCGACATACCGGGCCGTGTGCAGTCTTTCGATTAACGAAAGATCGGGCAGCGCGGGATCGAACAGGGCAGCCTCGCTCAGCCGCGTATGAAGCAGCACCTTCTCGCGCGCGCGGCGCAGTGCGGCGATCGCGTTGCCGTCGTGCAGGCCGGCCACCGCATCGATCGTGTCCGGCGCATCGGCCGGCGTGATGGATTCAGTCATCGTTCAGGATTCCTTCGTCGTTTATGTGGTCGATGGGCGAGCACTCATGCATCGGCGTCGCGCCACTCGTCGCCTTGCAGTTCCGCGTTCGCGTATGCGACGAGCGCGTCGTAGTGGCGATCGCGATCCGCGTCGAACAGCCGGCTCGCGATGCCGCGCGCGAGCCGCTCGGCGCCCGCGCTGATCGCCGGGATATCGCCGGACAGCTTGCCGTGGCTCAGGCTCGCCGCATGGTTGAAGCAATGGATTCGCGTGACGGCCGGGCATGCACCGGGCTCGCGTTCCTGGAACGAGAATGCGGGGCCGAGATCGGGCGATTCCGCGAGTTCGTCGAGCCACAAACCCGATGCCGGCCGATAACGATCCTTCCAGCGCCGCACGTGCGAGCCGAACGACGCGAATTCCGCGCGTGTCGTCCAGTCCGAATGAAAGCCCGTCGCGAAGATCAGGAAATCGACGGTGTAGCGCCCGCGCGGCGTCGTCACGTCGAGGCCGTCCGCATGTTCGGCGAGCGTCTCGATCGGGCTGCCCGCATGAAAATGCGCATGCTCGTGACGCGACACGCGCAGCACGCTGTCGCGCGGCGGCGGTGTCTGCGACGTCAGCGCGTAGTGCATGAAGCGCCACTTCGTCGCGTCGTCGAGATCGGCATAGCCGTGCACGAGCCCGGGGCTGCCGATGCCCGTCAGCTTGTTGATGCGCGGAATGTCCGCGCGGCGGAAGAACAGGTCGACGCGTGCGGCGCCGGCTTCGAGCGCGGTACCTGCGTTGTCGAACGCGGACGCGCCCGCGCCGACCACGCCGATGCGCTTGCCCGCGAGCGCCGCGAAGTCGATCGGCTCGGACGAATGCGCCCAACGCGCGCGCGGCGCGCGGTGCGCGACGGGCGGCACGTACGGGCCGCCGAGCCCGTCGCGGCCGGTCGCGAGCACGACGTGCCGCGCGAGCAGCGTCTGCGCTTCGCCGTTGCCGCGCACGTCGAGCGCGAGCAGGCCGTCGTCGCGCGGGCGCAGCGCGACGAGCGTGGTGTCGTTGCGCACCGGCAGGTCGAGCACGCGCCGGTACCAGCGCAGGTAATCCATCCATTGCGTGCGCGGAATCTTGTAGAGCGCGTCCCATGCATCGCGGCCGTATTGCGCTTCGAACCAGGCGCGGAACGTCAGCGCGGGCAGGCCGAGCGCAGGGCCCGCGAGCTGCTTCGGCGAGCGCAGCGTGTCCATCCGCGCGAACGTGACCCATGGCCCTTCGTAACCGGCCGGCGCGCGGTCGATCACGCACTGGTTGTCGATGCCGAGCAGGCGCAGTTCGGCGGCCGCCGCGAGCCCGGCCATGCCGCCGCCGACGATCGCGACGTCGAGCACGCGTGTGCCGTCGGCTTCGCGCGGCGGCACCCACGACGGCGCGGGCAGGTCGAGCCAGCGCAGGTCTTGAGCGAGCCGGGTTTCAAGTGCGTGGAGTGCATCGGCGGGCATCGTCATGCGGCCTCCGGGCGCGTGCGGCGCGATCGTGCCGTGCGTGGCGGGCTGGAAGGGCGTGAAGGATTTGAAGGATTCGAAGGACGTGACGGGCGCCCGGCACGCAGCCGGTCGCCGCGCAGCAGCGCGTCGTGCGCGGCGGCCTCGTGAAAGATCACGTCGTCGAGCAGTGTGCGCGTCGTACGGTGCAGCGCGTCGAGCAGCGCATCGACGGCCGCCGTGCGCGCCTTGCCGGCCGGCGTCGCGACGCCGAACGCGAACGGGATGTCGACGTCGAGCGGGCGGGCGACGACGCCGTCTACCGGCAGGGCGACACCGGTGGCCGGATCGACGATGCCGATCCCGATGCCGGCACGCGCGGCCATCACCGCATTCAGCGACGCATTGGTTTCGATGAAGACGCGTGCGTCGACCCGCGCGGCCGCGAATGCCGCATCGATCCGCTGGCGCAGCCGGTGCCGGTTCGCGACCGTCACGATGCGGCGGCGCGCGAGATCGCGCAGCGCGATGCGCGGCTGCGCCGCGAGCGGGTCGCCGGCGGGCAGCACGGCGACGCAGGGCGTTTGCGCGATCCAGTGCACGTCGAGCCCGGCATGCGCCATCGGCAACGTGACGACGCCGATGTCGGCCGTGCCGGCCAGCACCTCGTGCACGACATGCTCGGCCGATTCGCTGCGCAACTGGTAGTGCGGCGCCTGCGCGCCGTCGGGCAGCGCGGCGAGCGCGGCCGGCACGAGCGTCGCCGCGAGCGAAGGCGTCGCCGCGATGCGCACGGGTTCGGCGGTTTCGTCGCCGAGCGCCCGTGCGCGCGCCTCGATCGCACGCAGGCCGACCAGCGAGCGCTCGACTTCCTCGTAGAGCAGGAAGGCACGCCGTGTCGGCGTGACGCGCGGGCCGTGCCGGTCGAACAGCGCGTAGCCGAGATCGGCTTCGAGCTCCTGGATCTGCCGCGTGACGGCCGGCTGCGAGCGGCCGAGCAGTTCGCCCGCGCCGGTCACGCTGCCGGTCGACATGACCGCGGAAAACGCTTCGAGTTGATGCAGCTCCATGACACCTTCCGATGATGCGATTTGCGCATTGTAGAAGTGTGAGCATGCGTGATTCATATAATGAATTTTGCTATCGACAGCGCGAAAACTGCGAAGCGCAGGATCGTCGCGATGGCCGGACGGACGCGCGTGCGTGCCGGTGGCGACGCGTGACGTACCGGAAACGCCAATCGAATCAACGCGATGCGATGCGTGCCGCCTCATCGCGCGCGGCGGCGCGTGCAGGCGGCCGTTCGCGGGCGTCGCCGGCTTCGCGCCGCGCCCGATATCGATATACGCAAAACTTCGTTGGATCGTCCTGAACCGGATGGTTACATGCCCTCACTCTTTTCGACTGACTGAAGCTGGGGGACGCATGAACGTTTCGGGGAACGACGCACGCGGCGCATGGCGGCGCGTGCTGGGCACGGTGGCGGCGCTCGCTGCCGCATGGGGCTTGTCGACGGGCGGCGCGCTCGCGGCGGGCGTATCGGGCGAGCCGGTGGTGATCGGCGTGAGCGGGCCGCTCACGGGCCAGGACGCGCAATACGGCGAGCAATGGAAGCGCGGCTTCGATCTCGCGCTCGACGAGATCAACGGCAGCGGCGGCATCCATGGCCGGCCGCTCGCGATCGACTTCCAGGACAGCCGGAGCGACCCGCGCCAGGCCGTCGCGATCGCGCAGAAGTTCGTCGCCGATCCGCGCATCGCGATCGAGCTGGGCGACTTCTCCAGCGCGACGTCGATGGCCGCATCGCCGATCTACCAGCGCGGGCAGCTGATCCAGTTCGGCTTCACGAACTCGCATCCGGACTTCACGAAGGGCGGCGATTATCTGTGGAGCACCGCGCTGAGCCAGGCCGAGGAGCAGCCGCTGCTCGCGCGCTACGCGGTGAAGGAGCTCGGCTTCAAGCGGATCGCGGTGCTGTACCTGAACACCGACTGGGGGCGCACCAGCAAGGACATCTTCGCGAAGGCGGTGGCCGGGCTCGGCGCGCAGGTCGTCGCGGCCGAAGGCTACCAGCCGGCGGAGAAGGATTTCCGTTCGACGCTCGTGCGCATCGGCGAATCGAAGCCCGATTCGATCGTGCTGATCTCGTACTACGCGGACGGCGCGCAGATCGTGCGGCAGGCGCGCACGTCGGGCGTCACGCTGCCGATCGCGGCGGTCGGCTCCGTGTATTCGCCGAAATTCCTCGAGCTGGGCGGCGCGGCCGTCGACGGTGTGTATACCGAATCGAACTTCTTCCCGGCCGAACCGCGCCCCGAGGTGCAGGCGTTCGTGCAGCGCTATCGCGCGAAATTCCATGCCGATCCCGATTCGTTCGTCGCGCGCGCATACGACGCGCTGATCTTGTCGGCGGAAGTGCTGCGCCGCTACGGCACGACGCGCCAGGCCGCGCACGACGGCTTCGCGAAAATCAGCGACGTGCCGAGCGTGATCTTCGGCAAGGTGCGCTTCGATCCGCAGACGCGCCGCGTCGCGGGCGCGCGCACCGTGTATCTCGTCGTGAAGCAGGGGCAGTGGGCGCTGTGGGACGGCGCGAAACCGCAGCTCGCGGCGCGCTGACCCCGAACCGCATGCACGTGACGGACGCATCGTGATGGCTTCCTGGCTCGACTACACGCTCAACGGCCTCATCGTCGGCAACATCTACGCGCTGCTCGCGGTTGGGCTCGCGTTGATCTTCGGCGTGTCGCACCTGATCAACTTCGCGCATGGCTCGGTGTACATGGTCGGCGCATTCATCGGCTGGCTGTGCCTGACGCGCTTCGGGCTGCCGCTGCCGGTCGCGCTCGCGGCGGTCGTCGTCGGCTGCGGCGCGCTCGGCGTCGCGATCGAGCGGATCGGGCTGCGGCCGCTGCGCCACGCGGCGCGCATCGCGCCGCTGCTCGCGACGATCGGCATCAGCTTCATCCTCGACCAGCTCGCGCAGCTCGCCTTCGGCGCGGACCCGCGTGCGGTGCCGACGCCGCTGCCCGACTGGCATCTGCGCATTGCCGGCGCGACGCTCGGCTCGCTCGACCTGCTGATCGCGGGCATCGGCATCGCGGCGGCCGCGTTGCTGTACGGCTTCCTGCGCTTCACGCGGCTCGGCTGGGCCGTGCGCGCGACCGCGCAGGATCGCGACGCGGCGCTGCAGATGGGCGTCGACGTCGACCGCGTGAACCAGACCGTGTTCGCGATCGCGTGCGCGCTCGGCGGCGTGAGCGGGCTGCTGGTCGGCATGTACTACAACAGCATCGACCCGGCGATGGGTTTCCAGGCGACGCTGAAAGGCGTGGTCGCGCTGCTGATCGGCGGGCTCGGCAACGTGCCGGGCGCGATCGCCGGCAGCCTGCTGCTCGGCCTCGTCGAGAGCTACGGCGTCGCGCTGTTCGGCACGAGCTACCGCGACTTGTTTGCGTTCGGACTGCTGATCGTGTTCCTCGTGTGGCGGCCGAACGGCCTGTTCAGCGGGACCCGCGCGCTGCCGCCCGAGCCGATGACGGGCACCTTCCTCGCGGCCGCGAAGGCGGTGCGCGTGCCGCGTCCGGTGCTCGTCGCGCTGATTGCATTGGCCGCCGTGCTGCCGTGGCTCGGCGCGTCGCCATACGTGCTGCAGACGCTGACCAACGCGTGGCTGTACGGGCTGCTCGCGCTGAGCCTCACGCTCGTCGCGGGCACGGTCGGGCAGATCTCGCTCGGCCACGCGGCGCTGCTCGTGATCGGTGCGTATGCGTCGGCGCTGCTGTCGTCGGATCTCGACTGGTCGCCGGCCGTGACGATTCCGTGCGCGGGTGTCATCACGGCCGTGCTCGGCACGCTGCTCGTCTATCCGGCGTTTCGCTTGCGCGGGCACTACGTGTCGATCGCGACGCTCGGCATCGGCGAAGTGGTGAGCCTCGTGATCCTGAACTGGGATGGCCTCACGCGCGGCCCGCTCGGCATCACCGGCATCGCGCCGCTGCCGTGGGCGAGCACCGCACGCGCCGCGTACTGGTTCACGTTCGCGGTGCTCGTCGCGTTCGCACTCGTGCAGGTGCGGCTGCTGCGCTCGCATCTGGGCCGCACGCTGCGCGCGGTGCGCGAGGACGACGTCGCCGCGCGCGCACACGGCATTGCGCCGAACCGCTACAAGGCGATCGCATTCGCGGTAGGCGGCGTCGCGGCCGGCGTGAGCGGCGGCATTGCCGCGCACCTGTACAGCTACATCAATCACCAGACCTTCGATTCGCAGGTGTCGATCCTCGCGCTGACGATGGTGATCCTCGGCGGGCTCGGCAACGTGCTCGGCGGCATCGTCGGCGCGATCGCGCTGATCGGGCTGCCGGAGCTGTTCCGCTGGGCGGCCGATTACCGGATGCTGATCTACGGCCTCGTGCTGCTGCTGCTCGTCCGGTTCCGGCCGCAGGGCCTGCTCGGCACGGTGTGAGGAGGAACGCGATGACCACCAATCGACCCTTGCTCGACGTGCAGGGCCTGACGCGGCGCTTCGACGGCGTGACCGCGCTCGACGGTGCGAGCCTGACACTCGCCGACGGCGAGCTGCTGAGCGTGATCGGCCCGAACGGGGCGGGCAAGTCGACGCTGTTCAACCTGATCGCGGGCGCCGACCGGCCTGACGCCGGCCGTGTGACGTTCGACGGCCGCGACATCACGGGCACGGCGCCCGAGCGCCTCGCGGCGCTCGGCATCGCACGCACGTTCCAGCACGGCCGCGTGTTCGGCAACCTGAGCGTGCTCGACAACGTGCTGATCGGCGCGCATGCGCGGCTGCGTGCGGCGCGGCCGGGCTGGCCCGCGCTCGGCGCGGCGGCCGAGGTGTGGCGCGCACTCGTGCGGCCCGCGTCGGTGCGACGCGAGGAAGCGGCGCTGCGCGACGAGGCGCGCGACATCATCGCCGGGTTCGGCGAACGGCTTACGCCGCGCATCGATCATCCGGCGCACAGCCTGTCGTATGCGAACCGGCGGCGCGTGGAGATCGGCCGCGCGCTCGCGCTGCATCCGCGCCTGCTGCTGCTCGACGAACCGACGGCCGGGATGAACGAGACGGAGACGGCCGAGATGCTGCAACTGATCCAGTCGCTGAAGGCGCGCGGCCTGACGATCCTGCTGATCGAGCACAAGCTCGAACTCGTGATGCGCGTGTCCGACCGCGTGATGGTGCTCGACAACGGCGTGAAGATTGCCGAAGGCGCGCCGCGTGACGTGCGGCACGATCCGCACGTGATCGAGGCATACCTCGGCCGCCGCCATGCGGGCGGTGCCGACGCGGTACACACCACGCAGGCGGCCGCATGACCGCGCTTGCTTCCGAATCCGACACGACCATGACCGATGCGCTGCTGAAACTCGAACACCTCGACACGTTCTACGGGCCCGTGCAGGTGCATTTCGACGTGAACTTCGAAGTCGGTCGCGGCCAGATCGTCAGCCTGCTTGGCGGCAACGCGAGCGGCAAGTCGACCACGATGAAGCTGATTCTCGGGTTGATGCGGCCGAAGCGCGGCATCGTGCGCTTCGACGGCGACGACGTGACGGCGCTCGCGACGCCGCAGCGCGTGCGGCGCGGGATCGCGGCCGTGCCCGAGGCGCGGCGGCTGTTCGGCGACATGAGCGTGCGCGAGAACCTGCTGATGGGCGCGTACACGCGCGGCGACCGCACGGCGGTGGCGGAGGACTACGCACGCGTGCTCGACCTGTTTCCCCGCGTGCGCGAGCGGCTGACGCAGCGGGCGGGCACGCTGTCGGGCGGCGAGCAGCAGATGCTGGCGATGGCGCGCGCGCTGATGGCGCGGCCGAAGCTGATCTGCATGGATGAACCGACGATGGGGTTGTCTCCGCTTTACGTCGACAAGGTGCTCGAACTGATCGATGCGATCAACAAGCAGGGCGTGACCGTGTTCATGGTCGAACAGAACGCGAGCCTCGCGCTGGAGATCGCGCATTACGGGTACGTGCTGCAGACCGGGCGCGTCGTGCTCGAAGGCCCGGCGAGGGCGCTGCTCGACGACGAGCGGATCAGGGACGCGTATCTCGGCGGCGAGGTCGCGGCCTGATCGCGCGATCAGGGCCGGGGGCGCGGCGGTGCATGGCCCGCCCGCACACCCGCCGCGTCAACGGAAGATGAACGCGACGACCGCGTCGCAATGCGCATCGATCGCTTTCTCGTCGAGCGCGTCGATGCCGTGTGCGTAGCGCATTTCCGCGGTCAGCAGGTACGGCACCTGCGCGATCGCGGTAATCATGTACAGCAGCACGACCGGGTCGATCCGCGCGAGCCCGTCGGTCGTTTCGCTGACGTAGCGCACCAGCGGCACCGAGCGATCATGGCGCGGCCGCACGAAGGTTTCCGCCATCCACTTCAGGCGTTCCGAATCGCGATTGGCCTCCTGCATCATCAGCCGCGCGTGCTCGGGGTGCGCCGCGCAATAGCGCACGTAGTTGCGGATGTACTGCTTGACGGCGTCGATCGAGAACGTGTCCGACGCCGGGTCCGGCAACGCGACGCCTTCCATGAACCGGTCGAACAGCTGCGTCACGCTGGCGCGCCACAGGTTCTCCTTGTTGCCGAAGTAGTAGCGGATCATCGCGTGGTTGACGCCTGCCGCGTCCGCGATGTCGCGCAGGCTGACCGCGTCGAAACCGCGGGTCGAGAACTGTTCGAGCGCGATCCCCAGAATGTCCGAACGGGTCTGCTCGCTGCGTTCCTGCTGTGCCTGCCTTGCAATCTGCATCTGTCCTGTCCTTGATCGAATCCCCGGATTGTGCCGTCCGCGCGGATCGGCCGCAACGGGCCGTCCCGACCCGCCGCCGCGCGCCGGGGCGACCTCCTGGCCCGCCCGGGTCGGGGAAAACCCCGTCGTCCTTGCCGCCTTTACCCGCTTGACACTCACGCTCAAAACAATAATTATCCACTCGGATAATTATTTGGCGGAAACAGTTCGGCTGACGGTGCAAGCGTGGTGTCGGCCGGTCCCATTCATACGAAGTAACGCGTGATGACATCCTCGACTCGAATGCAGACCCCCATCGAATCCCCGGCCGCCGAGAGCATGGCGCCGGCGGATTGTCCCGACGCCCGTGCGCGGGAGACCGAAGCCCGCATGACCGACGACGAGCGGTTTTCGCTGCTCTACAGCCTGATGGTGCGCGTGTTCGGCCGCACCGGCCGCGAGCCGCGCGTACCGGCCGACCTGCCCGTCATCGCCGGCTACGTCCCCGGCGTGCCGCGCCTCGGCGTGCCGGCGCTGAAGCTGGCCGACGCCAGCCTCGGCCTGCGCCATACCGAAACCACGGACGAGCGCGCGACCGCGTTCCCGGCCGGGCTGGCGCTCGGCGCGACCTTCGATCCGGCGCTGGCGCGCACGATGGGCGCGGCGATCGGCAAGGAAGCGCGCGCACGCGGCTTCAACGTGGCGCTGGGCGGCGGTATCAATCTGGTGCGCGACGTGCGCAACGGCCGTAATTTCGAATACGTATCGGAGGATCCGCTGCTGTCCGGGCGGATCGGCGGCTGCGTGGTGGCCGGCACGCAGCGCGAGGGCGTGATCGCGCTGCTCAAGCACGTGTCGCTCAATGCGAGCGAGACCAACAAGTTCTTCCTGAACGCCGTGATCGATCCGGATGCGCATCGCGAGAGCGACCTGCTCGCGTTCCAGATCGCGATCGAGGCAGGCGATCCCGGCGCGCTGATGACCGCGTACAACCGGGTCAACGGCGAGTACACGAGCGGCAACCGGCATCTGATGCAGGACGTCGTCAAGGACGCGATGGGCTTCAAGGGCTGGATCATGTCGGACTGGCGCGCGGTGTACGGCTGGGAGTCCGCGCTCGCGGGCCTCGACCAGCATTCGGGCGCGCAGCTCGACGAGGCCGAGTGGTTCAACGAGCCGCTGCGGCGCGCGTACGACGAAGGCAAGGTGCCGCCAGCGCGCATCGGCGAGATGGTGACGCGCATCCTGCGTTCCTGTTACGCGGTCGGCATCGATCGCGAACGCGCGCCGGAGCCGGTCGATTTCGCCGCGCACGACGCGATCGCGCTGCAGATCGCCCGCGAGGGCATCGTGCTGCTGAAGAACGAACGCGAGGTGCTGCCGCTCGCGCAAACGGCGCGGCGCATCGCGGTGATCGGCGGTTTCGCGCAGGCGGGCGTGCTGTCCGGGTCGGGCTCCAGCCAGGTGATGCCGCACGGCGGTTATACGGCGGTCGTGCCGATGCGCAGCCATCCGCTGCTCGGGCCGACCGCGATGTGCATCGGCGGTGCGTCGCCGCTCGCGGCGTTGCGTGCGCAACGGCCGGACGCGATCGTCGAATACGACAGCGGCGCGCACGTCGCGGACGCGGTCGCGCTCGCGCGCCGCGCCGACGTCGTGATCGTCAATGCCATCCGTCACGAAGGCGAGCGTTTCGATTGTCCGGACATGACGCTGCCGTTTGGCCAGGATGCGCTGATCGACGCGCTGGCGCGCGCGAACGCCAATACGGTCGTCGTGCTGCAGACCGGCAACCCGGTCGCGATGCCGTGGAGCGGCGAAGTCGCCGCGATCGTGCAGGCGTGGTATCCGGGGCAGGCGGGCGGGCAGGCGATCGCCGAGATCCTGACGGGCCGCGTCAATCCGTCGGGCCGGCTGCCGGTCACGTTCCCGGCCGATGTCGCGGATACGCCGCATCCGGCGCTGCCGGGTGCCGATGTCGAACTCGGCACGCCGATCGACGTGCACTACCACGAGGGCGCGGAGGTCGGTTATCGCTGGTTCGCGAAGACGGGGCGGTCGCCGCGTTTCGGCTTCGGTTTCGGGTTGAGCTATACGCGATTCGCGTACGACGACCTGCGGCTCGAAGGCGGCGACACGGTCACGGCGCGTTTCACGGTGACCAACACGGGCACGCGCGACGGCGACGACGTGCCGCAGCTCTACCTGACGGATGCATGCGGCGAGTCGCGCATGCGGCTGCTCGGTTTCGAGCGCGTGACGCTGCGCGCGGGCGAATCCGTCCGTGTGTCGCTGAAGGTCGATCCGCGCCTGCTGGCCAGGTTCGACGGACAGGCCGGACAGTGGCGGATCGACGGTGGCACGTATCGCATCGCGCTGGCGCATGCGGCGACCGATCACGCGATCGTCGGGGCGGTGCAGCTCGACGGGCGGGCGTTCGGGCGGTGAGCGGACGGCGGCGGACGATGAATGGAGAGGTTATGGACGAATTGATGGTTGTATCGGCCCGCAAAACGGGCAACCGGTATCTCGGCGTGACGTTGACGGTCGCCTTCGTCGGCGTCTGGCTGGCGATGTTGCCGTATCCGATGGTGATCCTGCCGATGCTGGCCGAACGAATCTCGCCGACCGACAAGGCAGCCGTGCTGGCGCGGGCACTCGGCATCGGCTCGTTCATCGGCCTGATCGCGCAGCCGATCTTCGGTGTGCTGAGCGATCACACGCGCTCGCGCTGGGGCATGCGCAAGCCGTGGATCCTGGGCGGCATGCTGGGCGGCCTCGGTGCGATGGCCGTCATGGCGACCGCCCGCACGCCCGCGCAGCTCGCGCTCGGATGGGGGCTGATGGCGTTGACCTTCAATTCGACCTTGAGCGGTCTCAACGCGGTGCTGCCGGATCAGGTCCGGTCCGAAAAGCTCGGCGTCTATTCGTCGCTCGTCGGATTCACGCCGCCGATCGGTGTGTTGCTGGGCGTCGGGATCGCGAGGCAACTGGCGCCCGACCTCGTTTCGATCGCGCTGGTACAGGGGGCGATCGCGCTGGTGGCGATTGTCTGCTTCGTCATGCTGACCAACGACCGGAAGCTGGATGCCGGCCACGTGAAACCGCTGCAGTGGCGGCAACTGGCGGCGAGTTTCTGGACCAATCCGGTCAGGCATCCCGACTTCGCGATCGCGTGGCTGTCGCGCGCGCTGGTGCTGTTCGGCGTGAGCAGCCTGCAGTACTACCTGCTGTTCTATCTGCGCGACCGGATCGGCCTGTCGACGAAAGAGACGCCGCACGCGATGTTCCTGTGCCTGCTGGTGGCCACGACGGCCATGACGGCCAGCGCACTGGTGTTCGGTCGGCTGTCGGATCGGCTGCGGCGCCGCAAGGTCTTCGTGATCGGGGCCGGCATCGGTATGGCGCTCGGATTTCCGGTGCTCCTGTTCTGCACGACGTTCCCGCAATTGCTGGTCGTGATCGCGTGGATCGGCGTGGCGCAGGGCGCGTATCTGGCCGTCGACCTCGCGCTGGTCACCGAAGTGCTGCCCGACCGCAATGCCGCGGCAAAGGACATGGGTGTGTTCCATCTCGCGAACGTCGTGCCGCAGTTGTCCCTGTCCCTTCTCGCCACCTGGCTGACGGGGCCGGGCGGTGCGATCCGCTTCGACGCGCTGTTCATCGCGGCAAGTTGCGCGGTGTTGCTCGGCGGGATCGTCATCGCCGCGATCAGGTCGGTTCGTTGACCTCGACGCGTATTTTTCCAACGGATATTTCATGACCACGAAGCCCAATTTCGTCATCATCGTCGCGGACCAGTTGCGTGCCGACTGCGTTCACGCGGTCCATTCCGCGACGCCCGTCCTCACGCCGAACCTCGACCGGCTCGCCGCCGGCGGCGTCGCATTCACGCAGGCATTCGGACAACACAGCGTCTGTTCACCGTCGCGCGTGTCGTTCCTGTCGGGACAGTATCCGCACGTGGCCGGCCATCGCACGCTCGGTTACCTGCTGGGGCCGGACGAGCCGAATTTCCTGCGCGTCTTCAAGGAAAACGGCTATCACGTCGCGATGGCAGGCGGTCGCGGCGACTCGTTCGCGCCCGGCGCGACCGAGCGTTCGGCGCACGAGTATGGCTTCCTGCCGGAGGAGACGCGGCGAAGCGCGGCGGAATTCCTGCAGAGCAAGACAAAGGGAGATCCAACCGACCCGATGGTGCGCGCGTTCTTTCGGGGGGAGCGTTCGAAGGAGCAGGCCGCGATCGAATACGACGAAGTGGTGATCCGCACGGCGGAGCATTGGCTTGCCGCTCCGCCTCGCGAGCCGTGGGTGCTGTATGTCCCGCTGTTCGCGCCGCATCCGCCGTTCGAAGCGGAGGAGCCGTGGTTCTCGATGTACGACCGCGCCGCGGTGCCCGAGCGTGCCGTCGGCAGTGGCCGGATGCCGGCGTATGTCGATGCGCTGTCCAGCGCGCATGGATGGGACCAGCTGACCGATGCGCAATGGCGGGAACTGCGCGCCGTGTACTACGGCATGGTGTCGAGACTCGATCATCATGTCGGCCGCGTGATGGACGCGGCTGCCCGGGCCACGGAGCCGGGGCGCCTGATCACCACGTTCTTTTCGGATCACGGTGAATACCTCGGGGATTTCGGGCTCGCCGAGAAGTGGCCGTCGGGCGTGCACGAATGCCTGTTGCGCAATCCGCTGATCGTATCGGGCGCGTCCGGGCCTGAGGTGGCCGGCACGACCTCGAGCGCGATGGTCGAGATGATCGACGTGTTTCCCACGCTGCTCGAGCTGGCGGGGCTGGAAGCGACGCATGCGCACTACGGGAAGAGCTTCGCACGCTGCCTTCGGGCGGCCGGAGAGACGCATCGTGAGCAGGTGTTCAGCGAGGGCGGCTTCCTGACCCGGGAAGTCGACCATTTCGAGCAGGCCGGCTTTCCGTACGACATCAAGGCGAAGCTGCAAAGCGGGCAACCGGAAACCGTGGGCAAGGCCGCGGTCATCCGGACGCCGGAATGGACGTACGTGTGGCGTCTCTACGAGGCGCCCGAGCTGTATCGACGCACGACCGATCCGAGCGAGACGACGAACCTGGCCGGCCAGCCGGAGTATGCCGACATCGAGGCCGGGCTGCTGGAGCGCCTGTTGCGCTGGCAAGTCGAGACGGCTGACGTCCTGCCCGCCGCGAAAGGCTCCCGTTTCCCGCCGGTCGATTTGCCGCGACCCGGCGAGTGGAGTGCGCAGGAAGATCGATAGGCAATAACCGGGCGCGAAGGCGGTACGTTCACTACGCATTCGCGCCCGGCTCGCACAAGGCTCGGAGAAGCCAGGCGAGATGTAGTCCGGTGGAACGTGCAATTTAATAAGGATGATTAATTATTGGAGGAGCGGTGCGGTGAGGAGACTGACATTAGGCATGGTTGCGCTGGTGATTGCCGGAAGCGCACACGCGCAGTCGAGCGTGACGCTGTTCGGCACGCTCGGCGGCGGTGTTCGATGGACCGATGGCGGGAAGGGCGGGCAACAGGTTGGCTTCGACAACAATCCGATTGCGGGTAATACCCTCGGTTTCACGGGCAAGGAGGACCTGGGCGGCGGAGTGAGAGCCGTGTTCCTGCTGCAGAGCGGTTTCAATCTGGGCACCGGTGCGTTGAAATCGTCGAGTACGCTTTTCTCGCAGCGGGCGTACGTCGGGCTGGAGGGGGGATTCGGCCGGCTGACGCTCGGGCGCCAGCTGAACGCCGCCGAAGATATCGGCGTTCAACTCGATCCGAACCAGGCCAATGGCTCGACGCTTGCGATGACGCCCGGCATTGTCTGGGGCGGCAATTTCTTTACGCTCGATGCCCGCTTCAACAACACGGTCAAATACGTCGGCCGACTCGGCGGGTTTGCGCTGAGAGCAAGCTATTCGCCGGGCGGCGTGGCCGGCGACTGGCACACGGGTACGAATCTGTCCGTCGGCGCCAGTTATCAGTTCCGCTCGCTGCTGCTGGCGGCCGCGTACCAGAAGACCTACAGCGCCACCACCAACCAGTGGGCGAAAACCGCGATGGGCGGCGCGACGTGGCAACTCGGGCCGACGCGGCTGTACCTGAGCTACAGCACGCTGGCGGTTTCCGCGGCGAGCGCGGCCGGCAGCGAGCGGCGCGACAACATTCCCGGGGTCGGCATCGTCTACCAGATCACGCCGACGTTGCAGTTCACCGGCGCCACCTATTACGACATGGCCAGCAACCTGAAAAACGTTGCCGGGGCGGATGGCCGGAAGATGACCTCGTACGCGATGCTCGAATATTTCCTGTCGAAACGGTCGGAACTCTATGTGGAGTTCGACCGGAACGGCTTCTCGGGGGCCTACAAGAAGGATCCGACGAACGTGTCGGCACTGAACCTGCGTCCCGACGGGCGCACGGTGAGCGGTGTATCGATCGGCGTCATGACGCAGTTCTAGAGATATTGCCCATGGCGTCGCGGCGCATGAAGCGGCGCGATGCCAGGGCATCACGGGAGAAACGACATGCAGGTTGGTAGAACGGGATGCCGCCACGTTGCGGCAGCGATGATCGCATTGAGTGCGCTGAGCGCGGCGGCTCAGGAATCGCAGGGTGGAGCGGCATCGACGCCGGACGCGGTATCGGCGGTATCGGCGGTAGCGGCAGCGTCGGCGTCGGGCAGCGAGTCGCGCAAGGCGACGAAGGCGGCCGATCGCAAGTTGCGCAAGCAGGTGGCAGGCGTGCTGGCGCGAACGAAGCGTCTCGATGCGAGCCGTCTGCTCATCTTCGCGAAGTCCGGCGTCGTCACGCTGTCCGGCGAGGTGGCCGATGCCGAGCAGGCAGCGCTGGCCGTGTCGGCCGCGCAGCGCGTGCCGGGTGTCGGCGAGGTACGCAATCGGCTGCGCATCAGTCCGCAGACCCGGTAAGACGGGCACCCTTTGAATCATCGCGTGCGTTGCATCGGGCATGGCTGCGCGACCGTTCCGGCGGCGAAACGCGCGTGAACGAGGCAGCCACGGACAACGCATCAAACGTAGAGTGAATTGAACCGATCATGAAAGCCATACTCGTGATGTACGACAGCCTGAATCGGCACATGCTGCCGCCGTACGGCAACACCTGGGTCCACGCGCCGAATTTTCAGCGGCTCGCCGACCGCAGCGCGACTTTCGACAACTGCTATGTCGGCAGCATGGCCTGCATCCCGGCGCGCAGGGAACTGCATACCGGGCGCTACAACTTTCTGCATCGCAGCTGGGGGCCGCTGGAGCCGTTCGACGATTCGATGCCGGCCATGCTCCGCAAGAAAGGCATTCATGCCCATCTGGCGAGCGATCATCCGCATTACTGGGAAGATGGCGGCGCGACCTATCACACGCGATACAGCAGCTGGGAATTTTTCCGGGGGCAGGAGGGTGACCCATGGAAGGCGGAGCTCGGGCCGCCTCCGATGCCGGCCCGGCTCAAGGGCGCGTTGAAGGAGAGCGCCGCGCGGCAGGATTTCGTGAACCGCCAGTATTACCCGACCGAGGATCTTCATCCGCAAACGCTGACCTTCGATGCGGGCGAAGCGTTCCTGAGAAAAAATCACGACAAGGATTCGTGGTTCCTGCAGATCGAGACATTCGATCCGCACGAGCCGTTCGCCAGCTATCCGAAGTATCGCGACCTTTACCCGGGTGATCGAGGCGACGCGCACTTCGACTGGCCGCCCTACGGCCCCGTCTCCGCCGGCGAGACGGACGGCGACATGCGTACCGCGCAAGCCGGGTACGCCGCGCTCGTGTCCATGTGCGACCGTTCCCTCGGGCGGGTTCTCGACCTGATGGACGAGCTCGACCTGTGGCGCGACACGATGCTGATCGTGTGCACCGACCACGGGTACATGCTCGGCGAACACGGATGGTGGGCGAAGACGGTCCAGCCGTGGTTCAACGAACTCGCCAACACACCGCTGTTCATCTGGGATCCGCGCTGCCGTCGGGCAGGCGTGCGGCGCCAGTCGCTCGTTCAGATGATCGATATCGCGCCGACGCTGCTCGATTTCTTCGGCCTGGAGCCCGCGCCGGACATGCAGGGCGGCGCGCTCGGGAAAACGATCGACGAAGACGTTCCCGTTCGCGAGGCCGCGCTGTTCGGCATGCATGGCGAACAGGTCAACGTGACCGACGGTCGTTACGTGTACATGCGCTCGGGCGCCGACCCGGACCGTAACGAACCGCTGTACGAATACACGTTGATGCCGACCCACATGCGGGAGATGTTCGGTGTCGATGAACTGCAGGATATCGAACTGTCGGAACCCTTTTCGTTTACGAAGGGCGTGCGGACGATGAAGATCGCGAGCCGGCCGATCGGGTATGCGTACCGGTCGGGGACGCTGCTGTTCGACCTGCATGACGATCCGAAACAGGAGCGGCCGCTGTACGACGAGTCGGTCGAACTGCGGATGGCCGGACTCATGCGTGACCTGATGCGGGCCAACGATGCGCCGCAGGAGCAATACACGCGGCTCGGGCTGCCGTCCACCGGCGCGATCGAGCCCGCACAGCTCCTGGCCCGCAGCCACGCGGATCGCGCCGAACGGTTGCGTGCGCATCTGGCCGTCCAGGCACGGGCGATGCGTGCCGAGATCGAGCGCAAGCGCGCAGCGCAGGCCGGGGCGACGTCGGGTGATTGACGTGCGATGCAATCCGGGTTTTGACATGCGGTGGCCGGCAGATTCGGAGAAACGGTGGTCCGGCGAGGAGGAAAATTGAACAACGACAAGCATCGATCGTGCTGTCCCGGCGCGGGAAAGCGCCAGCAACTGTCCGCCGTTTCGGCGCATGCGTGCGCGTCGGGCATCCACAGCACGGGCGCCGGCGTGCCGTCGAACCGGGACATCGTCTGGTTCGAGGCAGGCAAGAGCTGGGTCGGCACCGATACGCCCGTCATCAAGGCGGACGGCGAGGGGCCACGGCGGCGCGTTACGCTGCGCGCGTTCGGGATGGATCGTTATGCCGTCTCGAATGCGCGGTTCGCGGAGTTCGTCGCCGCGACCGGGTATCGCACGGAAGCCGAGCGCATCGGCTGGAGCTACGTGTTTCGATCGTCCGCCGTTTCCGCGAACCATCTGGTGGGCACCGCGGACGCGCCGTGGTGGCTGGCGATCGACGGCGCGAACTGGGCGGCGCCGGAGGGGCCCGGTTCGTCGCTTGGCGGGCGCGAGCAGCATCCGGTCGTGCATGTTTCGTGGAACGATGCGTGCGCCTTCGCGGCGTGGTGCGGCGGCCGGCTGCCGACCGAGGCCGAGTGGGAGCATGCGGCAAGAGGCGGCGCGCAGGCGCGCCGGTATCCGTGGGGCGATGAGGAGCCGTCCGACGAGATGCAGTGCTGCAATATCTGGCACGGCGTGTTTCCCCATCTGAACACGTCGCCGGACGGGTATGCCGGCACGGTTCGGGTCGATGCGTTTTCGCCGAATCCCGCCGGGTTGTACAACTGCAGCGGCAACGTGTGGGAATGGTGCGCCGATCCGTTCCTGACGCAGTCGTTGTCGAGCGCGGGAAAGGCCCGGAACCGTCAGGCGCTCGCGGAGCGGGAGCACACGCTGAAAGGCGGTTCGTATCTGTGTCATCGCGACTACTGTTATCGCTACCGCATCGCCGCCCGGACAGGCCGGCCGCGGGATACGTCGACCGGACACACGGGCTTCCGGATTGCGTACGATGCCGCGCACGAATGACTGGCGGCGTGCCGGCGGAGCGGCCGGGCGTTCTTGAATGGCCCGGCGGCCTGCATGCCGCAACGGTGGCGAATCGATCCTGGCATGCCGGCCATGTTCCCGTTCGATGCGATGTCGAACCGTGCCGATGGCGCGGCGATGCACGGAAAGCCGGTGCGGTTTGCCGGGCCTCGTCGCGTGACGTGGCTCCCGCGCCGTTCCGTCAGGCCTGCGAAAAATAATGATCGGTGGCGGCATTCAAGGTAGATTGACGTTTTCGCGATCGCGAACGCCACGGAGTGCCGCGCATGTTGACCTATTCCGTCCAGAAAGTCGGCTACGACTTCGATCAGCTGG
Organism: Burkholderia sp. COPS; assembly: GCF_019425585.1. Taxonomy (NCBI): domain Bacteria; kingdom Pseudomonadati; phylum Pseudomonadota; class Betaproteobacteria; order Burkholderiales; family Burkholderiaceae; genus Burkholderia; species Burkholderia sp. COPS. The sequence continues at coordinate 25,501 of NZ_WIXR01000025.1, forward strand.
ATCCGCAAGGCGCGACGGACTACGCGTCGTTCATGCACGCGTTCGACGCGTTCCCGTGGGTCGCGCAGCATGCGCAGTGGGACGACACGCAGACGGGCCCGTTGCCTGCCCTCGTGCTGCAGCATGCCGACGATCAGCGGGAGTTGTGGGTGACCGCGCTGAGCGATGCACATGCGACGGGCTTCCAGTTGTTCGCCGTTTCGATGCGGATGAAGAAGGGGCTGTTCGGCCTCGGAAAGGGCAAGCTGGAGCGGAACGTCGACACGATCGACGTCGAATCGCGCGCGGATGTCGACACGTTGTGCCGGCTGTTTTGCGACCGCCGGTACGACGAACTCGACCGGCTGGCGGCGCGGCACGCGGAGCGCAGCGCGACGGCGTCTGGCGACGACGGCGACGATTGATCGCTGTCGCGCATCCGCATCAGGTGCCGCCGCATGCACGATGCCGGCGGTCTAATTCTCTTTCGTACCAGCCACCGCCGCGCGCGGAAACGTCAGCACGACCGCGAACCCGCCCGCGTCGGGAAACGCGAATCCGACGCGCCCGCCGTGCGCCTTCATCACTTCCTGCACGATCGCGAGCCCGAGGCCCGACCCGGTGCGCCGCTCGCTGCCGTCCGGCGCGATCCGCACGAACGGCTGCAATGCGGCGTCCCAGTGCTCGCGCGGGATGCCGCAGCCGTTGTCGGTGACGGTCAGCGTGATCGTGCCGTCGGGGTGACCGGCGGTTGCGACCGATACGACGATGTCGTCCGCGTGACCATGCAGCAACGCGTTGTGCAGTACGTTCGACAGCGCTTCCTGCAGGCTGATCGCGTCGCCGTCGATCCACGCCAGCGGCGCATCGCTCGCGAACGCCACGGCCACATCGCGCTCGCCCGCGAGCGGAATCGTGCGGCCGAGCACGTCCTTCGCGAGCGCGACGAGTTCGACCGGTTGCAGCGGCACGGCTTCGGTGCGATGGATCACCATCGCGTGATTGAGCAACTGGCCGGTGAGGCGACCGACGTCCGCGCTGGTCGCGCGCAGCGCGTCGAGGCGTGCCGCGTGGCGCGCGGGATCGGATTCGCCGTCGAGCAGTTCGATCTGCGCGTCGAGCCGCGCGAGCGGCGTGCGCATCTGGTGCGCGGCGTCGGCGATGAAGCGCTGCATCGCGTTGATGCGTTCGGCCAGGCGGTGTATCAATCCGTTGATCGACCCGATGATCGCGTCGATCTCGCTCGGCGTGTCGAAGGCCACCGGCCGCAGGTCGGCCGGATCGCGCGCGGCGATGATCGTGCCGATCTGCGCGAGCGGGCGCAGCCCGCGCCGGATCGCGAGGCCGCTCGCGCCGATCGCGAGCACGCTCATCAGCAGGATCAGCGTCCATACCTTGAGGCTCATGTCGTTGGTGAGCTGCTGGCGTGCGTTGGTTGTCTGCGCAACGGTCACGAGCGCCCAGCCCGGCGTGCTTTCCTCGGGCATGTAGCGCGCAATCGTTGCCGTGCGGATCCGGTGCCCCTGGTACAGGCCGTTCGCGAACGCCGGACCCTGTTTCGCGGCGGCGAGCGTCGCGGGGCTCGCGAGATCGCCGTAGCCGGCCACGACGATGCCGCGCGAATCGACGACCTTGTAGTAGACGAGGTCGTAGCGCGACAGCGTCGACAGCGCGGCCACCGGCGGATTCAGCGCGAGCACGCCGCCCTGCACGTAGAGGTTTTCCGCGACCTGGATCGAGGCGCCGGCAAGCAACTGGTCGTACGCGCGTTCGGCCGCGACGCCCGCGTAGTAGCGCGCGATCGCCGCGAGCGCGAGCGCGCCGGACGCGACGACGAGCGCGATGAACAGCAGCGTGCGCCCGAACAGCGTCTTCGGGAACCAGTCAATGCGCGGCAATCTGATACCCCATTCCGCGTGCGGTGCGGATCTCGACCGAGCTGCCCTGCAGCTTCTTGCGCACGCGCGTCACGTATTGCTCGACCGCATTCGCAGTCGGCTCGTTGCCGAAGCTGAACAGCTGGTTCAGCAGTTCGTCCTTCGAGAAGATGCGTTGCGGGCGGCTCGCGAGGATTTCGAGCAGCGCGAATTCCTGGCGCGACAGCGACAGCGGCTGGCCGTCGAGTTCCGCCAGGCGGCTGCTGCGGTCGATCACGAGGCCGCCGAGCGTCAGCACGTCGTTCGCGTGGCCGCTGTTGCGGCGCAGCAGCGCCTGCACGCGCGCGTCGAGTTCGCGGTAATCGAACGGCTTCACCAGGTAGTCGTCGGCGCCGAGGCCGAGGCCGCTCACGCGGTCGTCGATCGCCGAGCGTGCGGTGACGAGCAGCACGGGTGTCGTGCTGCCCGACGCGCGCAGGTTGCGCAGCACGGTGAAGCCGTCCATGCCGGGCAGGTTCGCGTCGAGCACGACGAGGTCGAAGCGCTCGACGCGCAGCAGCCCGTTCGCGGTTGCGCCGTCGGTCTCGAGATCGACGGCATGGCCGAGCCGCGCCAGGCGGCTGCGGATCGCCGCGCCGATTTCGGCATCGTCCTCCACGACGAGAATGCGCATGGTGCCGTTTCGCAGATGAGTGGGTTAGGGGTTTTCCCGGGGCTGGGATGTCAGCATTTTCTCAGACTCGGTCGATAACCTGTGTCGAGCCGGATGCAGCACGCAAGGACGGCATTAATACCAGAAATATTCAAGGAGACGGCAACATGCAGCATGTCACGGGCACGACGAACGCGCGACGCAGCGCGACGCGGGCTTTCGCGTGGCCGTTTGCTGTCCGTCGCACGGCGGCCCGCGCATGACGACGTCGCCGCGCCGCCGCGCATTGATCGCCGCCGGCATCGGCATGCTGGCCGCGCCGCCGCTCGTGCGCGCGAAGCCGCGCACCGTCCGGATCTCGAAAGGCTTCGGGGTGCTGTACCTGCCGCTGCTCGTGATGGAGAAGCAGCGGCTGTTCGAGCGGCACGCGGCGCGCCACGGCGTGCGCGACGTCGCGGTCGACTGGGTGCTGCTCGACGGCGGCAATTCCGTCAACGACGCGATGATGGCCGGCACGCTCGATTTCGCGGGCGCCGGCGCACCGGGTTTCATCGAGCTGTGGGCACGGGCGCGCGGCATTCCGAACGTCGAGGTGATCGGCATCAGCGGGCTGTCCACCACGTCGCTGTCGCTGAACGCGAACCGCGCGGGCCTCGTGTCGCTGCGCGACTTCACGCCGTCCGACCGGATCGCGGTGCCCGGCATCCGCACGTCGCTGTCGGCGGTCGTGCTGCAGATGGTCGCGAGCCGGCAGCTCGGCGCGAAGCATTTCGCGCAGCTCGATTCGATCACCGTGAACCTGCCGCATCCGCAGGCGATGCAGGCGCTGATCCGGCGCGAGAACGGCGTGACCGCGCACTTCACGTCGCCGCCGTTCTCGACGCTCGAGCTGCGGCAGCCGGGCATTCACCGCGTCGTGAATTCGGTCGACGTGCTCGGCCCGCTGACGCTCGACGTCGTATTCGCGCCGAAGCGGCTCGTCGATACGGACCCCGCGCTGGCCGTCGCGTTTCTCGGCGCGCTCGACGAAGCGAACCGCCTGATCGCGCAGGACCCGCGCGCGGCGGCCGCGCTGTATGCGGCGTCGTCGGGCGTCGGCGTGTCGCACGACGACGTGATGCGGATGCTCGCCGCGCCCGACACACGTTTCTCGGTACTGCCGAACCAGCTGATGGACTACGTCGAATTCCTGTACCTGGCCGGCACGATCAAGGCGAAGCCGCGCGCATGGCACGAGATGTTCGCGCCGATGCTCGACGACTACCGGTCGCGCTGATGGCGCCGCTTCCTTTCCCCGACATGCCCCGCACCCGCGCGATCGTCGCGCGCGGCGCCGATTCAAACGACATGCAACCGCTATGCAACCGATTCACGCAAGGAGCCTGAAGTGAATGCTACCGACACCCTGGACCCCGCGTCCGCCGAAGAACAGCGCATCATGTCGAAGATGGCGCGGCGCCTGCTGCCCATCCTCGTCGTGATGTTCCTGATCGCGTTCATCGACCGGCAGAACGTCGGCTTCGCGAAACTGCAGATGGTGCACAGCCTCGGGATGACGGAAGCCGCGTTCGGGCTCGCGTCGTCGCTGTTCTTCATCGGCTACCTGCTGTTCGAGGTGCCGAGCACGCTCGCGCTGCATCGCTACGGCGCGCGCGTGTGGCTCGCGCGGATCATGCTGACGTGGGGGCTGATCACGGTGCTGATGGGCTTCACGACGTCGATGCCCGCGTTCTGCGCGCTGCGCTTCGTGCTCGGCATCGCCGAGGCCGGCTTCTATCCGGGCGTGATCTATTACCTGACGTTGTGGTTTCCGCAGAGCTATCGCGCGAAGGTGCTCGGCATCTTCACGCTCGGCAGTGCGCTCGCGAACATGCTCGGCTCGCTGGTCGGCGGCGTGTTGCTGAGCCTGAACGGCGTGTGGGGGCTCGCGGGCTGGCAGTGGGTATTCGTGGCGACGGGCATCCCGGCGGTGATCGTCGCGATCGTCGTGTTCCGCGTGCTGCCCGCGTCGGTGCGCGACGCCCGTTTCCTGAACGACCGCGAGAAGCAGGTCGTCGAGGCCGCGCTCGAACGCGAGAAACCCGCGCAGGCCGAGCACGGCCAGCCGTGGAAAGCGCTGCTCGACCCGCGCGTGATGCTGTTCGCGGCGACCTACATGCTGATGTCGACGTCGCTGTACGGCGTGACGTACTGGCTGCCGACGCTCGTGAAATCGTTCGGCGTGTCGAGCACGACGAACGGCTTCCTGAGCATGCTGCCGTGGGCGCTTGCCGTGCTGCTGCTGGTGTGGCTGCCGGGGAAACTGCGCCGTGCGAAGAGCATCCTGCGCACGATCGCGATCGTCGCGGCGCTTGGCGCGTTCGGCTTCCTGCTGAGCCTCGTGCTGCCGTCGACGCCGCTGCGCTTCATCGCGCTGGTGCTCGGCGGCGCATGCATCCCGCTGCTGTATCCGTGCTTCTGGTCGATGCCGCCGCGCTACTTCACCGGCGCGCGGGCGGCGGCGAGCGTCGCGGCGATCAACTCGATCGGCAACCTCGGCGGCTTCTTCAGCCAGAACCTGATGCCGTTTGCCGGCAAGGTCACGGGCACCGCGTTCGGGCCGATGATCGTGCCGATCGTGTGCCTCGCGCTGCTCGGAATCGGCGCGCTGGTCGCGTGGACCCGCTCGGAGCGGGGGATGGTGGCGGTGCGGGCGTGAGGCACGCGGCGCGGCCGGATTGTGGTCCCGGACACGTTGGTCAGGCCAAATGGCCGACTGCACGCGTAAAGGAGGGGGGGCTACCATGGATTACATATGTAATCCATGGAGTGTGCGATGAAAACCACGACCATGCCGGCGCTGCGTGTCGATCCGCAATTGCGGGAGGCGGCAGAGTCGGTTCTTGAGGAAAACGAGACGTTGTCTGCGTTCATGGAGTCGGCGCTTCGCGATGGTATCGCGCGTCGTCGCCTGCGGCGCGAGTTTGTCACCCGCGGCCTTGCATCGCGCGACGAGGCACGCCGTACCGGCGAATACGTCGATGCCGCCGACGTGCAGGCCGAACTCGAGGGCATGCTGAACGCTGCGAGAGCAGCGACGGCGGCTGATTGATCTATCGGGTCCGATATACACGTGCGGCCCGTGGGGATCTGGCACGGATGCATCGATACCAGCTCGAACGTGATACCGATGCAGCGGCAGCGGGCTGCGGACGCGATCGAACAAGGTATCGCCATGCTCCGAATGTTTCCGTTCACATGCCGCAAGATCGACGATGGGAGTCCGTTTCCGCGTGAGCTGATCGTGTCTTTCGGCAAGTCGGGCCATGTCCTGCTGTTCGAGATTGAAGCGGCCGAGCAAGTCACGATTCCAGCCGTGCGACATCAACGGGAAGACGACTACCACTGACGCATGATCGACGCGGCAGCCGGCATTCGCCGACATTGCCGCCGCGATCAGCGATCAATCCTCGAACCCCCATTCCCGCCATGCGCTACCGCAGCAGGCGCAGGCGACAGCGGAATCTCCACCTCGACCGTCGTGCCCTCGCCGAGGGTCGTCGCGATCCGCAGCGTGCCGCCAACGAGATACGCACGCTCGCGTAACCCGACCAGCCCGAACGATCCCGACTTGCGCGGCACGCCGGGATCGAATCCCGCGCCGTCGTCGCGAATCGTCAGCTCGATCGCCTGGTTCGCCTGTACGAGCGCGACGTTCGCATGCGATGCGGCCGCGTGCCGTGCGACGTTCGCGAGCGCTTCCTGGGCGATGCGGAACACCGCCGTCGCGTAAGGCTCGTCGAGTTGCAGTTCGGGCGGGTCGACATGCAGCGCACAGTCGATGCCGTGACGGTGCCGGAAATCCTCCACGAGCCATTGCATCGCGGCGGCGAAACCGAGATCGTCGAGCATCAGCGGGCGCAGGTCCGACGCGATGCGGCGCGTCGCGGCCACCGCGCCGCGCGCCAGCGTGTGCATCGCCGCGATCTTGCGCGCCAGCAGCGCGTCGTCCTGCGGCACGCGATCGATCAGCCATTCCAGATCGTTCTTCAGCGTCGCGAGTGTCTGCGCGAGTTCGTCGTGCAGCTCACGCGCGATGCGGCGTTGCTCGGCTTCGCGTGCGCTCGCGCTGATCGCGGCGATCTCGCGCAGCTCCTCGCGCGACGCCTGCAGCGCACGCTCGGCGCGCACGCGTTCCTCGACTTCGCGCCGCAGGTCGCGGTTCGACGCGCTCAGTTGCGCGGTGCGTGCGGCAACGCGCTGTTCGAGCCGTTCGTTCGCGTCGTTCAGCTGCGCGCTCTTCTGCACGACGAGCAGATGCTGGTAGCGCGCGCCGGCCAGCGCGCGCACCGTCTGCGCATGCAGCCGGCCGTTTTCGAACAGCATCGCGAACAGCACGACGCCGGACGCGACCAGACCGTACGCGCGCCCCGCGTAGAAGCCGAGATCGTAGCGCCCGTGATTCAGCATCGCCGACAGCGCGATGTCGAACAGCCACGCGACGAGCACCGTCATCACCCACAGGTCGAGCACGGAATGCCGCCGCCGCTGCCACATCAGCATCAGCGCCACCAGGTTCAGCCCCCAGACGATCGTGATCGCGTTCGTCATCGTCGCGGCCATCCGGTTGCCGTTCATGATGCGCGGCAGCAGGTCGTGGCCGACCGTCGCGAGCAGCGCGAGCGCGGCCGTCGCACCGAGCGCGGCCGCGATGCACAGCACCACGGGAATCGCCGCGCGGCGTTGCGGAGCCGGGATCGGGCCCGCGGCACGCGATGCTGCACGCAGCAGCGCGTACGCGGCGACCGCCAGCGGGAAGCCGCCGTGCCAGAACAGGTAGAGCCAGGCGGTGGTCTGGTCGCCGGCGCCGAGCAGGCCGGTCGGCGCGAACAGCCCGGGAAAGGTCAGCATGTGGGTGCCGGCCATGAAACCCGTGAACAGGTAGCCGCCCGCGAGCACGAGCAGCGGCTTCTCGCGCAGGATCGCGTACTGGCCGAGCAGCAGGCCGGCCGTCACCATGTCGTTGACGACGATCGCCGACTGGTACACGGGGATGAACGCCCAGCCCGGCGCAAGCGGCCTGCCCGCGAATGGCGCAAGCGCGGCGAAGATCACGGCGGAGACGAGCACGGTCGCGAGCGCGAGCCGCCGTTCGCGCCGGCCCGGCGGCAGCGACGACATGAACAGGCGCGACGCGTCGGAGGTGTCGTCGTCCGGGGGCGAGGGCGGAAGGTGGAAGGCGGCCGTCATGCGTCGCCGCCGGGGTCGAGGTCGTGGCGCACCGCGTAGCGGACCAGCGCGGCTTCGTGCGGCAGTTCCATCTTCTCGAGGATCCGTGTCTTGTACGTGCTGACCGTCTTTGCGCTGAGCGCGAGTTCGGTCGCGATCTGCGTGACGGTCTGGCCGGCGACGATGCGGCGCATCACGTCGAGCTCGCGCGCGGACAGCCGTTCGTGCGGCAGTGCCGCGGCCGGCGCGCGCAGCGTGAGCGCGAGGCTTTCGGCCGCCGACGGGCTCACGTAGACGCCGCCCGCCGCGACCTTGCCGACCGCCTCCACGAGCTCGGCGGTCGCGCTGTCCTTCGTCAGGTAGCCGGTTGCGCCGGCCTTGAACGCGCGCGCCGCGTATTGCGCCTCCGCGTGCATCGTCAGCACGAGCATGCGCAGCGACGGCGCGTGGTGCTTCACCAGCCGGATCAGCTCGATGCCGGTCGGCGCGGGCATCGACAGATCGAGCAGCAGCACGTCGGCGGCGCCGCGCTCGACCAGCGCGAGCGTGGCCGAGCCGTCGCTCGCCTCGCCGACGATTTCGAAACCGCCGGCCGTTTCCAGGATGTGACGCAGTCCGTCCCGCATGACTGCGTGATCGTCAGCCAGAATTACCCTGATCATCTAGCGATCCTCTTCGGGATGACGCCGCGCCCTGCTGTCCGGTGGTCGCCGCGGCCGTTCTTCTGATCAATATATTCCGCCGAATCCGAAAACGGTACACATCCGGGAAATTTTCGAGACAGGTTTTCGATGAATGTGTACTGAAACGAAATAATTTCCGGGAAAACGTACGCGGCGGGGCGGTCGCGAATCAGGGTATTCCCGGACGATCGCGGCGGCGGGCACCGGGCGGCTTGCGGGTCGCAAGCCGCCCCGCGAACCGCCCCGCAAGCCGCCCCGCGAACCGTCCGGATTCGGGACTAAACTGGTGCCCGATGCCACGACACCAACGAGGAGCCCCGTGATGATCGATCTTGCCGATATCCTGCCGTCCGCACTGCCTGCCGCCGTCGCGTGGGCCGAAGCGGAGGCGGCGCGCGGGATCGCGCAGGGTGCGCCGCTGACGCCGGCGCAGGCCGACGACGCGCGCGCGGTGGGCGTCGCGCAGCCGGAGCGGATCCGCTTGGTGATCGTCGAGCGCATGCCGTTTCCGGAGACGCCGACGCTCGCCGCGATCGCCCGCGACACGGGCCTGTTGTCGCCGGGGACGATCGGGCTCACGCTCGGTCATGCGGTGTACGTGCTGCGCGGACAGGACACGCGCCGCCTGCTGACCCACGAATTCCGCCACGTGCATCAGTACGAGGCCGCCGGATCGATCGGCGCGTTTCTCGCGCGCTATCTGCAGGAGATCGCGACGGTCGGCTACCACGACGCGCCGCTCGAGGCCGACGCGCGGCAGCACGAATTCGATTGATTCGCCAAGCCGGCGCGACCGCGCGCACCGCCCGATGAACGCTCGCCATGCCATCGCCGGCCCGGTGTTCTCACGCCGGGTCGCTTCGCCATGGAGCGTGCAATGAGCGACACGATCCACGCGTGGATCGGCGCGATCGGCGCGCATCCGCTGCTCGTGCTCGCGGTCGTGTTCGTGACCGCGTGCGCCGAGGCGATCGCGCTGATCGGCACGGTCGTGCCGGCCGGCGCCGTGATGTTCGCGGCCGGTGCGCTGATCGGCGCGGGCGCGCTCGACGGCTGGACGACGATCGGTGTCGCTGCAGTCGGCGCCGTGATCGGCGACGGCATCAGCTACGAGCTCGGGCGGCACTACCGCGGGATGATCCGCAACGCATGGGCGCGCTTCGGTTATGCGAACGCCTACGGGCGCGGCGAGGAGTTCGTGCTGCGCCATGGCGTGAAGAGCATCGTGCTCGCACGTTTTCTTGCGCCGGTGCGTGCGGTCGTGCCGGTCGTCGTCGGCTGCGCGACGCTGCCGCGCCGGTCGTTCTATCCGGTCAACATCGTCTCGGCACTCATCTGGGCGCCCGTGCACGTCGCGCCGGGTATCGTGTTCGGCGCGTCGGCCGCGCTCGCGGCGGCGATCAGCGTGCGGGTCGCCGTGATCCTGCTGGTGGTCGCGGCGCTGGTCGCGCTCGTGTGGATCGGCGTGCGCATCGCGCTGCGGCGCGGTTGGCCGCTGTTGCGTCGTGCGCTCATCGAAGGGGGGCACGCATGCGCGCATCGCTGGCCGCGGTTCGGCGCGCGGCTGCACGGCGCGATCGCATACGTGCGCGGCCTGCCGGGCGCGGTGCCCGCGCTCGCGCTGTTGTTCGTCGGCTGTGTGTGGCTGTTCGCGGGTCTCGTGCAGGATGTCGTCGCGAACGATCCGCTGACGCACGCGGACATCGCGCTGTATGCGTTCCTGCAGAACCTGCGCACACCGCCGGTGGACGCCGTGATGCGCGCGCTTGCCGTGTTGCACGGGCACGATACGGGGCTGATCGTCGCGGCCGCGTTTCTCGTCTGGCTGATGATCCATCGCTGCTGGCTGACCGCCGCGTGGTGGCTCGCGACCGTCGGCGTCGCCGTCGTGCTCGTGCCGGTGTTCGGTGCGGGCGTACCCGGCGCGACGCCCGCGAGCCTGCCGCCCGGCGCGCTGCACGTACCGCTGCCCGATGCCGAAGCCGCGTTCGCGATTCTCGCAAGCAGTGGCCTCGGCTGGGTGCTGACGCGTGATCGGCCCGCGCGGTGGCGGATCCCGGTCGTGACCGCGGTGGTGCTGTGGATCGTGCTCGGCGGTTTCGCGCGGCTGTATGTCGGAGACACGTGGCTGTCGGGCCTGCTGGGCGGCTGGAGCCTCGGGCTGGCCTGGTTCGCGTTGCTGGCCGGTGCCCATGCGTACTGGCGCGTGCGCGAGCACGTGCAGCCGAGGGGCGCGCTCGTCGCGGTGACCGTGGTGCTCGCGACGGCGGGCGTATGGACGGTTCCCGCGCAATGGCAGCTCGACCGCGCGGCGCGCCCGCATGTCGGCGACGTGGTCGCGATGACCGTCGACCAGTGGCTGCGCGGCGGATGGCAGCGCGTGCCGGTGCGGCGTACCGAGATCGGCGGCGACCGCGAGGAATATCTGCCGCTGCAATGGAGCGCGACGTCGGACACGCTCGACCGGCATCTCGCGCAGGCCGGCTGGCAGCGCGCGACGCCGTGGTCGCCCGCCACCGCGCTGCGCTGGCTGCTGCCGCAGGCGCCCGCCGAGGCGCTGCCGGTGCTGCCGCGTTACACGCACGGCGAAAGCACGCGCCGCGTGTTCGTGCGCGTCGATCCGGGCCAGCCGGAAAGCCGCCTCGTGCTGCGGCTGTGGCGTTATCCGTACGTGTTGCAGGACGCGCTCGGCATGCGGCCGCTGTGGTACGGCGCGCTGTATCGCGAGACGCTGCATCGGCCGGCGCGGCTGATGACGATCGTGCGCTCGACGACGATCGACGATGCGGCGTCGATCGCGAAGGCGCTGGCGGTCGAGCCGACGATCGGGCATCCGCCGGCGGGGACGACGGCCGCGCCGGCCGAGATGCTGCTGGTATGGATGGTCAGGCCGTGAGCGGGCCGTGCGCCGCTTACGCGTGCGCCGGCTGCGCGGGGACGACGGACAGGCGCAAGCCGACGGTCTTGAGCACCGCGAGCAGCGTTTTCAGCGTCGGGTTGCCGTTGGGGGACAGCGTGCGATACAGCGATTCGCGGCTGATGCCGGCTTCGGCCGCGACCGCGCCGAGCCCGCCGTACGCTTCCGCGACGGTGCGCAGCGCGAGCAGGCCGGCCGCGCGGTTGTCGGGATCGTCGAGCGACTCCATCGCGACGCGCAGATAGGCCACTGCGAGTTCGCGGTCGGCGCCGAGTTCGGCGACTTCCGCGTCGTGGTGCGATACCGCACCTTTGAGCTTGGTCATGTTTGCCTCCGTTTCCAGTTCGACCAGTGTTCCTTGGCGCGCCTGATGTCGTCGGGTTGGCTGCTTTTGTCGCCGCCTGACAACAGCAGCACCAGTGCGCCGCCGTACCGCCCGAAATACACGCGATAGCCGGCGCCGACGTGGACGCGCAGTTCGATCACGCCTTCGCCGACAGGCTCGCAATCGCCGAAGTTGCCCGTCTGCACGCGGCGCAGGCGTTCGCGAATCCTGGCCTGAGCAAGCTTGTCGCGCACGGCGTTCAACCATTCGGTGAAGGGCTCGCGACCATCGTCGCGCTGGTAGCGAAGAAGTTCGAACTTGGAGAGCATTGTAACTTATAAGCTACAAAAAAGGTGGATGAGAAAGGAGGCTGTCGTGCGCGTTGCCGGGTGGTATGCGCAGGGGCGTGCCTATTGGCGAGCCGGAACGACACAGGACGCCGCATGCGTGGCAGTTGCAGTGCAGGCGGCGAAACCGGCTTCCCGGACGAAGATCATTCTTTCATCCGTTACCTGGCGTGGCGATTCGGCCGAATGGCCGGTGTCGATGGCGCGTGCCGAGGGCACGCGCCATGAGCGGGACGTGAAGCAAGTGCGCGAACAGTCCGACGGCGGGCGCATCGCGCGGTGCGTCCGCCGGAAAATCCTCGTGCGTTACCGTTGCATCGTCATGCCGTCGCGGCAACGCGTGCCGACGCAAACTCCGCCAGCGTGCGCAACGCGTCCCGCGCCGAGCGCAGGTAAAACGACTGCAGATGAAACACATGCCAGCGCGCCGCATGGATCTCCAGCCGGCACGGCACGCCGCAGGCCTGCGCGTGACTGGCCAGCCGCTGCGCGTCCGACAGCAGCACTTCCTGGTCGCCGGCCTGGACGAGCATCGGCGGCAGGCCGCGCAGGTCGGTATCGAGCGGGCCGCGGGCCGCCGCCGATCCGGCGCCGTGATACCAGCGCAGCCCTTGCTCGAGCCAGCCGCGGCGGATCATCGGATCGTCGTGGCGGCGCGAAGCCAGCGTCGCGCCGCCGAGCGCGGGATCGGTCACGGGCGAGATCAGCAGCAACGCGGCGGCGGCCGGCTCGCCGCGCTCGCGCAGCGCGATGGCCAGTGCCAGTGCCAGCGCACCGCCTGCCGAATCGCCCGCGAGCGCGATCCGGTGCGGTGCGTAACCCTGCGCGCGCATCGCGTCATAGACGGCCAGCGCATCGTCGAGCGCGGCCGGGCTCGGATGCTCGGGGGCCAGCCGGTAATCGGGCACCCACACCGGCAGGCCGGCATCGTTCGCGAGCCGCGTCGTCACGCCGCGATGCGTATGCGGCCCGCCGAGGCAGAATGCGCCGCCATGCAGATAGAGGATCGCGCCGCCCGTGTCGCCGCGTTTCGGCGCGACCACTTCGACCGGCACGCGGTGCGCGTGCGTACGGTAGCGCAGCGTGCCGCCCGTGCCGGGCATCAGCGGCGACAGCAGCGCGACGACGCGGCGTTGCATGCGTGCACCGAACGGCGGCCCGATCAGCGGCCGGAACGCCACGCGCAGGAAACCGCGCAGCGAGGCGGCCGTGAGCGCCTCCAGCGGGCCGGCGGGCGGCGCGACCACGACGTCGCGCGTCGGGGCAGCCGATTCGGGCACCGGATGCGTGAAGCGGTAGGCGGACATCCCGGTGAAGCGGGTGATCCACCGGTAGGTCAGCGTGAAGCCCGGCCAGTTCGTGCTGTTGTGTCCCGATGCGTCGACATACCAGCTCTTGCAACTGTTCCACACCGATCCTTCGAGCCGCTGCTGCACATGCGCGTTGAAGCGCCGGTAGCGGCGCGCGTCGACGTCGATCTCGCGCGCGCCGTCGCGCCGCATCGCGTGCAGGCAGCGCATCACGTGCGCGATCTGGCTTTCGAGCATGTAGACGATCGAGTTGTGGCCGAGATTGGTGTTCGGGCCGTACAGCATGAAGAAGTTCGGGAAACCGGGCACGGCAAGCCCGAGATACGCCTGCGCGCCGCGCCGCCATGCGTCGTTCAGGTCGAGCCCGTCGCGGCCCGTGATGCGCATCGGCGACAGGAACTCGGTCGCCGCGAACCCCGTGCCGTAGACGATGGCATCGACCGGATGATGCACGCCGTCGACAGTCTCGATGCCGCGCTCCGTCACGCGCCGGATCCGCTGCGTGACGAGTTCGACGTTGTCGCGGCTCATCGCGGCCAGGTAGTCGCTCGACAGCAGGATGCGCTTGCAGCCGATCGGGTAGTCGGGCGTGAGCCGTGCGCGCAACGCGGCGTCCGGCACGTCGCGCGCGAGCAGCTTGCGGAAGGGCCGGCCGACCGCGACCTTCATCAACCCGTGCAGGCGCGTGAACGCGATCGCGCGCGATTCGTAGCGCAGGTAGATCGATGCGCGATGCAGCTTCATCGCCCACGGAAGCGTGCGGAACAGCGCCTTTTCCCACGGACGGTACGCGCGGTCGGGGCGCGGCATCACGTAGGCCGGCGAACGCTGGAACACGGTCAGGCGCTGCACGTCGCCGGCGATCGCGGGGACGAACTGGATCGCCGACGCACCGGTGCCGACCACCGCCACGCGCTTGCCGGCGAGCGCATAGTCGTGATCCCAGTGCGCGGAGTGGAATGCGCGGCCGCGGAACGTGTCGATGCCGGGCAGGTCGGGCATCGCGGGGCGGCTCAGCTGCCCGGTGCCGCTGACGAGCACGGCGGCGCTGAGCGTCGTGCCGTCGGCGAGCGTGACGCGCCACAGCGCGGCGGCTTCGTCGTAACGCGCATGCGCGACGTCGGCGCCGAAGCGCAGGTAGCGCGCGAGGCCGTACTTGCGCGCGCAATGCTGCAGGTACGCATGGATTTCGGGCTGCGGTGCGAACACGCGCGACCAGCCCGGATTGGGCTCGAACGAAAACGAGTACAGGTGCGAGGGCACGTCGCACGCGGCGCCGGGGTAGCTGTTGTCGCGCCACACGCCGCCGACGTCGTGCGAGCGCTCGACGATCGCGAAATCGTGGATGCCGGCACGTTGCAGCGCAATGGCCATGCCGATGCCGGCGAAGCCGGCGCCGATGATGATCGCCGCGAGCGGTGCGGCGGAGTCGGTCAGGTGGGTAGCGTCACGCGACGACATGGCGGGCCTCCTCCGGCTGGACGGCTTCGTGCGCGGCGTGCGAAGCGGGAACGGTATCCGTCGTTGTCCTGACGGTTTCGCGCTGCGGCCGCGCGGACGTGCGGCATACGCCGCGGATCAGGTCGACGGCCTTCTCGGCGATCATGATCGTCGGTGCGTTGGTGTTGCCGCCGACGAGCGTCGGCATGACCGACGCATCGACGATGCGCAGCCCCTGCAGGCCGCGCACGCGTAGCTGCGGATCGACGACGGCGAGCGCGTCGTGCCCCATCCGGCACGTGCCGACCGGGTGGTACACGGTGTCGGTGCGTCGCCGCAGCACGTCGCGGATTTCATCGTCGGTGTCGACGTTCGCGGTGAACAGGTCGCGCGTGGTCCAGCCGGCGAGCGCCGGCGCTTCCATCAGCCGTCGCGTGAGCCGGAAGCCCGCGACCATGTCGTCGAGGTCGCGCGGATCGTCGAAGAACGCGGGGTCGATGCGCGGTGCCGCGAGCGGATCGGCGCTGTCGAGCGTGACCGAGCCGCGGCTGCGCGGCCGCAGCAGGCACACGTGGCACGACAGCCCGTGGCCGGCGTGCAGCTTGCGCGCGTGATCGTCGACGAGCGCGACGACGAAGTGCAGCTGGATGTCCGGTGCGTCGAGGTCCGCGCGGGTCTTCAGGAAACCGCCGCCTTCCGCGAAATTCGACGTCAGCATGCCGCGCCGTTCGCGGCGAAAGCGCGCGAGCTCGCGCAGCATGCGCAGGCCGCCGCGCGCGGATACGCCCATCGTATCGACGCTGCGCGTGCGGTAGCCGAAGATGAAATCCGGATGATCCTGCAGGTTGCGGCCGACGCCGGGGAGGTCGGCGTGCACCGCGATGCCCCGTTGCCGGAGCTCGCCGCCCGGGCCGACGCCCGACAGCATCAGCAGTTGCGGCGTTTGCAGCGCGCCGGCCGCGAGCACGACTTCGCGCCGTGCGCGCAGTGTACGGACCTCGCCGTGTTGCCGGACTTCGACGCCGGTCGCGCGCGTGCCGTCGAACTGGATACGCAGCACCTGCGCATGCGTCTCGACCGTCAGGTTGTCGCGGCGGCCGATGTGCGGCAACAGGTACGCGCGCGCCGCGCTCCACCGTTCGCCGTGCTTCTGCGTGACCTGGTAGATGCCGATGCCTTCCTGCTGCGCGCCGTTGAAATCGTCGGTGAGCGGCAGGCCGGCCTGTTGCGCGGCTTCCAGGTAGCGCGCATGGAACGGGTTGCCGGTGCGCAGGTCGCTCACCCACAGCGGGCCGTCGCGGCCGTGCCACGCATCGTCGAAGCGCTCGTTGTGCTCGCTCAGGCGGAAGTACGGCAGCACGTCGTCGTAGGCCCAGCCTTCGTTGCCGAGCGCGGCCCAGCCGTCGTAGTCGACGCGATGGCCGCGGACATAGACCATCGCGTTGATGGCCGACGAACCGCCCAGCGCCTTGCCGCGCGGCTGGTAGCCGATGCGCCCGCCGAGGCCGTGCTGCGGCACCGTGTCGAAGGCCCAGTTGTTCACGCGCGTCGGCATCATCGCGACCGCGCCGGTCGGCACGTTGACGAGCGTGCCGTCGCCGCGGCCGCCGGCCTCGAGCACGCAGACGGTCACGGCCGGGTCCTCGGTCAGCCGCCCGGCGACGACGCAGCCGCCCGACCCGCCGCCGACGACGATGTAGTCGAAAGTCCTGCTCATGGGTTCATCCTCCGATGGTCGATGGATCAGGCGGGGCGCGGCAGCGCGCACGGGCGGCCGGCGCGCGGGCGGGCAGGGGCAGGGGTTCGTGCAGGCACGGTGCGCCGGCGTGCGAAGCGGGCAGCGGGATCGGTCGGGCGACTGCGTCGCATGGTGTCTCCTCCGGAGGGCATTGGCGTCGTTCGGGCGACGACTGGGATGACGCCGATGGTGCTGGCCGCATGGGAAAACACCAATGCTGCTTCGGGACAATTGTTTTAGTATTTGGGCCAAATCGGCGCTTCGAGGGTTTCTCCGCATGAGCTTCTGGGATTTCACCCGGAGTCCGGCCAGCGCCCGGCTGCTGGTCGATTTCGGCGACGAACGCGGCGTGCCGCACGCGACGCTGCTGGCCGGCACGGGGCTCGCCAACGCGCAGCTCGACGATCCGAAGGTCGAGGTGACGGCCGCGCAGGAACTGCGGCTGACCGGCAACCTGCTGCGCGCGCTCGGGCGCGCGCCGGGCCTCGGGTTCGAGGTCGGCCTGCGCTACCACTTCTCCGCGTACGGCGTGTGGGGCTACGGGCTGATCGCGAGCGCGACCGCGCGCGACGCACTCGCGCTGGCGATGCGCTTCCTGCCGCTCACCTACGCATTCACCGTGATCACGTATCGTGAAGAGGACAGCACGTGCGTGCTCAGTTTCGGCGCGCCGGAACTCGATGGTGCGCTGAGCCGGTTCCTCGTCGAGCGCGACATGTCGGCGGCGGCCGTATTGCTGCGGGAAATCGGCGGCGACGCATTCGAGCTGTCGCGCTTCACGGTGCAGGCGACGCGCGCGCCGTCCGCGCCGGTGCCGCGCATCGCCGGCGTCGAGCCGGTTTTTTCGGCGCGCGCGAACAGTCTCGCGTTCGATCGCGCGTTGCTCGACCGGCCGCTGCCGCACGCGAATCCGCTGACGGTGTCGATGTGCGAGCAGATGTGCAGCCAATTGCTCGACGCGCGGCGCGCGCGGGTGGGCACGTCGGAGATGGTGCGCCAGTACCTGGGCGCGACGCCCGGCCCCGCGCCGTTCTCGCTCGAGGACATGGCGCGGCTGCTGAACACGAGCCCGCGTACGCTCAAGCGCCGGCTGCAGGAGGAGGGCACGACGTTCCGGGCGCTGCTCGCGCAGGCGCGCGGCGCGATGGCCGAGACGCTGCTCGGCGATGCACGCCTGTCGCTCGCGGAAGTGGCCGAGCGGCTCGGCTTCAGCGACCTGTCGAGTTTCTCGCAGGCGTTCAAGCGCTGGTACGGTGTGCCGCCGGGCGCGTATCGCAGCGCGGCGCAACGGGACGGCGGCCGTTCCTGAATCACGCCACGATCGCCGGCTGTCCGGCCGGCATTCCAATCAAGAGAGAACCCGCATGATCACGATTCGCCCGATGACCGACGACGATTTCCCGCGCTTCTGGCCGACCTATCGCGCCATCGTCGCTGCTCAGGAAACCTATGCATTCGATCCCGATGCGACACCCGAAGCAGCGCGAGCGTCATGGCTCGATGCGCCGCTCTGCACGTGGATCGCCGAGGAGGACGGCGTGGTACTGGGCTCGTACTACCTGAAGGCGAACGCGGCCGGCCCCGGCAATCACGTATGCAATTGCGGCTACATGGTGAGCGAGGCCGCGCGCGGCCGTGGCGTCGCGCGCCTGATGTGCGAGCACTCGCAGCAGGTTGCGCGCGAGCGCGGTTTCCTCGCGATGCAGTTCAACTCGGTCGTCTCGACGAACGAGGTGGCGGTCGCGCTGTGGCAGAAGCTGGGATTTGAAATCGTCGGGCGCCTGCCGCGCGCGTATCGTCACGCGCGGCTCGGGTTCGTCGATTGCCTCGTGATGTTCAAGTGGCTCGGCGACACACCCGCCGCCCGAGCCTGAGCGCGCAACGGCCGAATCAGACGGCGAACGCGCCGTCGAACACGATCCGGTCGTCGAGCGCAAGCCTGCCGCGCGCGAAGATCAGGTCGAGATGGTGGCTGCCGTTTTCGCCGCCACCGAGCCCGAGGTGCAGGCCTGGATGACGTTCCTCGAACCCCGCATTGCGGCCATACAGCCCGCGAATGCCGAGGTTCGTGCCGATGCCGAATTCCTCGATCCGCCGGTGATTCGGATGCCGGTCGAGATAGGCCGAGAAATCGCGCCGGAAGCCCGTGTCGTCGGTATCGAAACCGACGATCGTGCTGTTCTCGACCTGCAGCGTCGCGAGCCGTTCGGCCACCTTGTACTTGATCGCGAACGGCACGGTGCCGAGGAACGTGCCGCTGAAGACGATCGTGCCGTTGAGATCGGTCACGTGCGTCGCGATCTCGCCGGGCACGACGTCGAGGTTGCCCATTCCATCCACGCTCGTCCATTTCTGGTCCGGCGCGAGCGAGCCCGTCAGCGTGTTCCCGGCTTCGTCGATGAAACGGATCTGCGATGCGCGCGCGGCCGCGTCGATCAGCCGGCCGTTGCGTGCCGCGATGTCGTCGAGAGATTCGGCGAACGCCTCGTCGAGATGCGGGCCGTAATCCTTGAACAGCACCGACTTGCTCCAGTGCTCGACGATCGCCGGGCGGATCGCCGCGAGGAACGGTGGCCCGCTTGGCGATGGTGTCGGCAGGCACGACGAGTCGTACAGCAGCACGAACAGGTCGGCTTCATCGAGTGCGGCGGTGATATCGGCGGGCGGGGTGCTTTCGAGGCAGAGGGTCGTGGCGTCGAGTGAATCGGGCAGGGCGGCAAATGCGCGCAACGCGATGTCGCGGTTGCGGGTGTCGTGACCGACCAGCAGTTTTCCCGATTCGCCGCGCGCCAGTTTGTCGCGCAGCGCGGGGTGGAAGCCGAGTGCGCGGTGCAGGTTCAGCATGCGTGTCTCCGGAAGCGGCGGAAGGGCCGCGGCCCTTCCGCGAGAACGGGTGGCCCGCTCAGACCGGCCAGAGCGCGGTGCCGAACGGCACCACGGCGTCCTCGACCATCATGTCGATGGCCTCGGGGTGCGTGTCTTCCTGCATCCAGTCAAGCAATTCGATCTGCTGGGTGTCCTGCATGTCAATTCTCCTGTGGTGAACATGAGTGTTTCAACATGAAAGCGCGGCTAAAAAGTTGCCACTCCTCATCAGGCATTTCGTGAATTCCTGATGAGTGGCGTTGATATTAGTCTGACGAATTTGCGAATGCAATGCGTTGCAAGGATTTTAGCGTCGGCGTGCTAAACAACGCGGGATGACGACACACGTGTGGTAAAAGGCGGGTAAAGAGAGCGACGGATTCAATGTCATTTTTTCAATGAAATGAATCGGAATCGATGTATCGTATTCGGCGAATTTTTATCGGAATTTAGATAGCCTCGATCATGGCGACCGACGTCGTGCGCGGCAGCGATGCATACGAAGGCATCGCCGGTCGGCGCGGGCGTGTCGGCGGCCCGATGCCGTGTCAGCCGAGCAGCGCCTTGCCGAGCGGTTTGGCCGGCTCGGAGCGGAGCACCAGCGACGTCGTGACCGCGCCGAAACGGGCGATTGCGTCGATGATGGTTTCCAGTTGTCCCGGTGTCGGCACGAGTACCTTCAGCAAGAAGCAATCCTCGCCGGTCATCCGGTGAACCTCGATGACGTGCGGCATCTCGGCGAATGCGCGTAGCGCGGGCTTGATGTGTTCGTGCGTCGTCTTCAGCCGGATGATGGCCATCATCCCCAACCCCAGCGCCGCCGGGTCGATTCGCGCGCCGTAGCCGGCGATGATGCCGCGTTCTTCCAGCCGCTTGACGCGCTCCGACGTCGCCGGCTGCGACAGCCCGATGCGCCGGCCCACCTCGGACAGCGGCATCCGCGCGTTTTCCTGTAGTGCCTCGAGGATCGAAAGATCCAGGCGATCGAGCTCTCCATTCGACATGTCCGTTCTCCCGCTCCGTTAATTCATCGGCATATTGTCTCAATAACCGATGACTTGCCATTCCCGGCCGGTTTCCGGCGGACGAGACTGAGCGCTCGCCTGTTCATGGAGACGGAGATGGAGATGGACCAAACGATCGTGATCGTGCCGGGGATCGGCAACTCGGGACCGGATCATTGGCAGAGCCACTGGGAGGCCGCGATTCCGGGCGCCATCCGCATGGCGCCCGCGTCATGGGATGACCCCGACCTGCGCGACTGGATGGCGGCGCTGGATGAAGCCGTCGCGCAAGCCGCGGCGCCGCCGGTGTTGATCTGCCATTCGCTGGGGTGCCTGCTGTTCGCGCACTGGCGCGCGGCGTCGGCGCGCGTCGTGCGCGGCGCATGGCTCGTTGCGGTGCCCGATCCGGGCGGCCCGCGTTTTCCGGCCGCGGCGCGTGCGTTCGCGAACGTGCCGGGCGGCGATTTCGGCGGTTTGCCGGTGCTGGCGATCGCCAGTTCGGACGACGGGTACGACCCGTCCGGGCGCGGTATCGCATGGGCGAGCGCACGTGGCGCGACGCCGCTGCGGCTCGGCCCGCGCGGCCACCTGAATGCGGAAGCGGGATTGGCGCAGTGGCCGGAGGGGCGTGCGTTGCTGACGGCCTTCGTGGCCGGATTGCCGCGCTAGCGCCGGCAAGCGGCTGCCGTCCTTCCGCGCGTGCTCGCCCGTGACGGCTCAAGTATGATCGGTCGACAGAATCGGAAGCCTCGACGGACAGTCGGGACCGGCGCGTGCGAAACGCCGGTTCCGTCGCGTCGACTCCCCCGGCTTCGAACGACAAAGGAGACACGCGATGCGCGCAGCGCCGCAACCGGAGCCTGCCGGCCCGTCGCAGCCGGACACCGGCGCGACCCGCCATACCCCCGAACGTGACCCCGATCGCATGGCCGCGTGGCGGCTCGCGATCGGCCTGTCGCTCGGCAGCGCGATCGCGCTCGGCCTCGCGCGCTTTTCGTATGCGCTGCTGCTGCCGCCGATGAAGGCCGATCTCGGCTGGACCTTCGCGCAAGCGGGCGCGCTGAACACGGCGAACGCGGCCGGCTACCTGATCGGTGCGCTCGCGTTTCCGTTGCTGTCGCGACGCTGGCGCGCGGGCACGCTGCTCGCGGCCGGGTGCGTGCTGACCGCGTTGCTGATGGCCGCGTGCGGGCTCACGTCCGGCACGCACGCGCTGCTCGTGCAGCGGCTTGCGACCGGCGTCGGCAGTGCGCTGATCTTCATCAGCGGCGGCGTGCTGGCCGCGCGGCTCGCGTCGGCGTCGCCGCGCGATGCGGGCCTGCTGCTCGGCCTCTACTACGGCGGCACCGGATGGGGCATCGTCGCTTCGTCGCTGCTCGTGCCGGCGACGCTCGCGCAGGGCGTACATGGCTGGCAGCCCGCGTGGTTCGCGCTCGCGTTCGCATGCGTGCTGTTCTCGGCGGTAGCCGTGTCGGCCGCGCGCCGCATCGAGCGCGTGCACGCGGCACCCGCCGCGCCGCGCGACGGTGCGGTGCCGGCGGCGACCGCGAGCCCCGTGCGATTCGCCCTCGCGCTGGCCGGTTACGGCCTGTTCGGCGTCGGCTACATCGGCTACATGACGTTCATCGTCGCGCTGCTGCGCGGCGCGGGAATGAGCGGCACGGTGGTCGCCGCGTTCTACGTGATGCTCGGCGTCGCGACCGTCGTCTCGGCACGGCTGTGGTCGGGGCTGCTCGACCGGATGCGCGGCGGCCAGGCGCTGGCCGTGCTCAATGCGCTGCTCGGCATCGCGACGCTGATGCCGGCGATGTTCGTGCATCCGGTTGCCGCGTTCGCGTCGGGCGTGCTGTTCGGCGCGACGTTCCTGTCGGCCGTCGCGTCGACGACGGCCTTCGTGCGCCACAACCTGCCGCCCGACGGCTGGGCGAAAGGGATCAGCGCGTTCACGACGGTCTTTGCATTCGGGCAGATCGCCGGGCCGGTCGCGATCGGCTGGGTGTCGGACAGCGCGGGGCTCGCGCGCGGGCTCGTGTATTCGGCGCTGACGCTGTTCGCGGGTGCCGCGCTCGCGGCCGGGCAGCGCGCGTTGCGGGCCGCCGGGTAGTCACGCGCGATTCACCGCACGCACGCCGTGCGCGACACGCGATGAAACGCACGGCCGAAGTAGATCAGGCTGTCGCCGTCGTCGCGCACGCGGATCGACGTCGCCTCGATGAACATCACCGAATGCGAGCCGACTTCCTTCATGTCGGCGATCGTGCCCTGCAGGCTCGCGAGCGCGTCGCGCAGCACGGGCACGTCCTGCTCGCCGCGATCCCACACGGGCAGTTCGAAACGCCGGTCCATCGGCAGCTCGGTGAGCCCCGCGAAGTGCCGCGCGAGCTGTTCGTGTTCGGCCGGCAGCACGTTGATGCAGACGTGGCGATTGCGTTCGAACGTCGCATGCATCGCGCTCGACCGGTTGAGGCACACGAGCAGCGTCGGCGGCGTGTCGGTGACGGAGCACACGGCGCTCGCGGTGATCCCGCAGCGGCCGTGCGGCCCGGCGGTGGTGATCACGTTGACGGCCGCGCCGAGGTGGGCCATCGCTTGCCGGAAGGCCTTCTGCGCGTCGGTCGGCTCGACGCGTGCCGGTCGCTGGATATCGGTCGTGGAAGACATGGGCGCTCCTGGTTGGACGAGAGCGGCGATCGTGCGGCGCTGCGGGTGCAGCGCCTGATCGCCGACGATGACCCAAGCGTACGTCGCGAAAAGGCGGACGACCATTCGCACGATTGACGATGGAGATGGCGTTCTCGCCAACGCGTCTAAAGGTTCTACCTAGGTACGCGGCGCGACGCGCGAAAAAAACCGGGAATGTGCGTTCGTGCGGCCCGTGAAGGGGTTTTCAGCGGGTTTTCGGCTCGTTATGATGTGCCGCGCATCCCCAGCGAACGACGTGCGCGACGCGCCGGCAACCGGCCCCGTAGGCGGCGCGTGCGATACCCATACCGATATTCAGCGAGACCCCCGCGATGACGTCACCCGCACCGATCGTATACATCGTCGACGACGACAACGGCATGCGGACGTCGCTCGCGTGGCTGCTCGAATCGGTCGGGATCGCGTCCGAGGGGTTCGCGAACGCCGCGGATTTTCTCGCGCGCTTCGACGTGAACCTGCCCGCGTGCCTGGTGCTCGACGTGCGGATGCCGGAGAAGAGCGGCTTCGACGTGCAGGCCGAACTGAACGCGCGGGGCGCGACGCTGCCGGTGATCTTCGTCAGCGGGCACGGCGATATTCCGATGTCCGTGCGCGCGCTGCAGAACGGCGCGATCGATTTCGTCGAGAAGCCGTACAACTCGCAGCAGATGCTCGAGCGCGTGCAGCGCGCGCTGCGGCTCGCGCAGCAGCGGCACGCGGTGAGCCAGCGCCACCGCGAGCTGCGCCAGCGGCTCGATGCGCTGACCGCGCGCGAGAAGGAAGTGCTGCGCGGCGTGGTGGACGGCAAGGGCAGCAAGCAGATCGCGTCGGATCTGTCGATCAGCGTGAAGACCGTCGACGTGCATCGCGCGAGCATCAAGGAGAAGCTCGGCGCGACGTCGATCGCCGCGCTCGTGCGGGACGTGATGGTCGTGTGGGGCGACGACGGGGAGCCGTCGCGATAGGGGGGGCGGGCACGCGGACGTTCGCTTGCACGCACGAGTCTCACACGTGTCCTGCGCGAGTACCGCGCGCGGCACCGGTCGAGAGCGCGCAAGCGATGCAGCCCACCGCTCAGCGCATGTACAACCCGCCGTTGATGTCCCAGCACGCGCCGTTCGCGAAGTGCGCGTCGCCCGACGCGAGCAGCACGGCCGCATCCGCCACGAAACCGGCCGACCCGAGCTTGCCGCCCGGCAGGCTCGCGAGCACCTGGCGCAGTTTCTCCGGCGCGACGCTTTCATGCACGATCGGCAAATCGAGCGGGCCCGGCGAGATCGCGTTGACGGTCACGCCCCGCGCGGCGAGATCGCGCGCGAACACCTTGGTCAGCGTCAGCGTGCCGCCCTTCGCGGCCGCGTAGTGCGCGCCCGTTGCCGAGCCGCCGTTCTGGCCGGCGAGCGATGCGATGTTGACGATGCGGCCCGCACCACGTTCCGCGAAATACTGGCCGAACACCTGGCAGCCGAACAGCACGCTGCGCAGGTTCACGTCGATCACCTGGTCGAACTGCTCGGCCGTGATCTCCATCGCGGGCACGACCTTCGATGCGCCCGCGTTGTTCACGAGCACGTCGATCGTGCCCCAGCGCGCGACGAGCGCATCGCGCGCCGCTTCGAAATCGTGTTTCGACGTGACGTCGAGCGGCAGCGCGATCGCGCGTTCGCCGCCCGGGTCGAGTTCGCGCGCATGCGCATGAATGGCGTCGGCGGCGACGTCGGCCAGCGCGACGCGATAGCCGGCCGCATGGAAGCGGTCGGCGATGACGGCGCCGAGCCCGCGTGCGGCGCCGGTAACGAGGACGACTCGGTCTGACATGGTGCGTGATTCCCTGGTTCGCGGGCGCGTGAACGATGAAGCTGCGCCCGCATCGTGGTTCATGCGGCGAGGGCCGCTTCGAAGTGTGCCGCGATCGCGCAGACCCGCTCGTCCGCGCCCTTGCGCCCGACGATCTGTAGGCCCGCCTTCAGCGGCGAACCGGCCAGCGGCAGCGGCAGGCTGAGCGCCGGATGGCCGCTCAGGTTGAACGGCCGGATCAGCGACGACATCGCGATCACCGATACACCGTCGCGCGCCTGCTGCAGCGTGATCGGCAGCGCGGGCAGCGTCGGCAGCACGAGCACGTCCGCGAGTTCGAGCGCGGCGTTGACCTGCGCGGTGAAGCGTGCGCGTACGGCTTCGGCTTCCGCGAGGGCGGCGGGTGTCGTCGTCGCGGCGGTGCGCAGCCGCGCATCGAGATCGGCGCCGAGCTTGCCGGTGTCGACCAGGTGGCCGAACGCGCGCGACGTTTCCGCGTTGATCACGGTGAGCCCCGCCGCGAATGACGCCGGCATTTCGTCGAGCACGAGCGCGTGCGAACGCAGGCCCGACGCGCGCACGACCGCATCGAGCGCGGCGGCGATCGCCGGATCGGCTTCGACGCGGATCTGCGCGATCGTGCAGCCCGCCACGGAGGCCGCCGCTTGCGCCCGATCGAAGCCCGGTGCGATCGCGGCCATCACCGCGGCCAGCGTGCGGATATCGCGTGCGAACGGCCCGACGCAATCGAGCGTGGTATCGGCCGGCGCGACGCCGCGCCGCGACACGCGGCCGAACGTCGGCTTCAGCCCGGCCACGCCGCAGCAGGCGGCCGGCCCGCGAATCGAGCCGCCTGTGTCGGTGCCGAGCGCCGCGTCGACCGTGCCGAGCCCGACGAGCGAAGCGGAACCGCTCGACGAGCCGCCCGGGATGCGCGTCGCATCCTGCGGATTGACGGGCGTGCCCGTGTAGTCGTTGATGCCGGTCATGCCGAACGCGAGCTCGTGCATGTTCGCCTTGCCGGCGATCTGCCAGCCCGCGTCGAGCAGCAGGCGGACGACGTCCGCATGTTGTGCGGCCGGCGGAGCATCGGCGAGCGCGCGGCTCGCCGCGCGGGTCGGATGGCCCGCGATGTCGATCGTGTCCTTGATCGCGATCGTGGGGCCCGGGCCGCCGAGCGTGAAGGTGTCGATGAAGCCTGTCATGGTCGATATCGTGCGGAAGCGGTGGAAAGCATCAGGGCCGTGGCGCGGCGGCGAGCGGCCACGGGCCGTCGAGCACACGTTCGGTGCGAAAGTGCCGGATCAGCCAGGTCGCCCCGTCGCCGGCCGGCATGAAATCGACGGTCAGCCGCGCGGCGATCAGCTCGGCCGTGCCGTTCGCGTAGCGCGACGCCTGCAGCATGATCCAGCGGCCGCGCGCGCTCGTGTTGCCGGCGCCGATCTCGATCGACTCCGACGTCAGGAAGTGCAGGTTCGCCGAGAAATGCGGATCGGGCGGCAGGTAGCGGCCCAGCATCGCGACGATCGCGGCCGTGCCTTCGAGGCGGCCGAACTTCTGCGCGTATTGAGGGCCGATGCCTTCCCACACGGCGTCGGGTGTGAACAGCCCGGCGAGCGACGGGCCGTCGCCGGCATCCTCGGGCACGTCGCACAGCGCCATGTAGCGCGTGATCGTCGCGCGCACCGCGCGCTCGGCGTCGAGCGCCGCCACGCGCTGCGCGAGTGCGTCGATCAGGCCGGGGGACGAGCTGCGAGACAGGTCGGTCATCGCGCGCCTCACGACGCGGGTTTCGCGGCCGGCGGCACGGTCAGCGCGCGGCCGACCCGCGCTTCGATCTTGCCGTAGCGCCACAGGTTGTATTCGCCGACCGGCGTCGTGCGATACAGGTTGCACACGGCGACCGTCGTGTCGAAATCGGCGACGTCGGCCATGATGTAGAAGGTCCACGGCGCGCCGTCGGCCTGGCCGACCACGAGGCGGTCGTCGTCCATCACGCCGAGCACGCGCACGCCGGGCATCGCCTCGACGGCGGCGAGCATCGCGCCGTACGCCTGCCACACTTCGCCGATCTTCTCGCGCGGCAGGTCGAAGAAGTTCTGCGACACGCCGCAGCAGAACAGGACACGCAGCGGCAGCGGATTCGAATCGGACATCTCGGGTTCTCCAGAGGAAACGGTTGGGCGCATGCGCCGGCCGGTAGCGGTGCTTCGGCATCGGCGCCATGCGCGTTCGGGAAACAGCGCCGCCCGGGCGCGGGTTGCGCGGGTTACAGGTAGCCGGGAAACGGCGTGACGCCGGTGAACACCGCGCCCGCGCCGTCGAAGTTGCCTTCCGCGAGAAACGCGTGCTGCGTGACGACCATCGCGTCGCGCAGCAGCCGCTGAAGCGGATGCGTGCGATAGATCGCCGCCGTGCCACCGAGGCGGTACGCGCGTTCGACGACGCTCGCGCCTTCGCGTGCGATATGCGTGGCCGCGAGCCGCAGCAGGCTGACCTGGTCGGGCGTCACGGGATTGCCCGCGAGGATCGATTGCCACACCGTGTCGGTTGCGTCGTAGAAGAACGCGCGTGCCGAGCGCAGCTGCGCTTCGGCCTTCGCGAGCTCGATGCGGAAATACGCGCGATCGGCGAGGCGCGGCGCGCCGGTCGTCGTCTGCCGGCCGCCCGACATGCGGTTCGCGACGTCGAGCGCCGCGCGCGCGAGGCCGAGATTGACGACGGCCAGCACCTGCGCCGCATACGCGACGGTCGGGTAGCGGTACAGCGGCTCGTCGACGGTCGGCTCGCCGCCGCGCACGAAGGTCCACGCTTCGGCCACGAAGCGGTCGTCGACGCGCAGGTCGTGGCTGCCGGTGCCCTGCATGCCGACCACGCTCCAGTTCTCGACGATCTCGACATCGGCCGCGCGGAACACGGCCGTGCGCGGCTTGTTCGGCGCGGCGTCCTGCGCGCCGGGCACGGCGATGCCGACGCCGAGCCAGTCGGCCCCCTTGCAGCCGCTCGCGAATTTCCACGTGCCGTTCACGCGCCAGCCGCCCGGCGCGGCCTGCGCCGGCTGCACCGGGAACAGGCCGCCCGCGAACACCTGGTCGGGGCCGCTCGCGTACAGCTCGGCCTGGGTCTCGAGCGGCAGCGCGGCGAGATAGACGTTCGCGGAACCGAAGCTCGCGACCCATGCGGCCGAACCGTCGGCGGTCGCGATCCGTTCGATCATGTCGAGGAAGGCGGTCGGCGCGAGCGCGTCGCCGCCGAAGCGGCGCGGCGTGCCCGCGCGATAGATGCCGGCCTGCCTGAACAGCGCGATCACGTCGCGCGGCACGTGCGACAGGCGATCGAATTCGTCGCGGCGCGCGGCGACGGTTTCGATCACGGCGTCGAGCGGCGACAACCGCGCGGCCGCGGTGCCTGCCACGGGCGGGGAGGACGGCGCGGGTTCGATGGCGAGGGCGGCTTGCGGCATGGTTGTCTCCTGGACGGATAGGGGTTCGGATGCGGGGCGGCATGCGTGCTGTCTCGGGTGGCAACACGACGATGCAACCAGTCTAGAAACGCCGAAAACACGCAGCAATTGGTGCGTTGGGCCGCGCGACTGGTGAGGTTCCGTGCCGGCCTAAAGAAATCTTCAGATGCGATCGGCGCGCGCCGGTGCTATGTTGGCTTTCCGGCCGCGCGACGCCGCGCGCCTTCATCCGAAACCGATCATGAGTTTCCCTGACGAAGACGATTTCCACCGGCTGCTCGACGCGCTTACCACCTGCGTGCTGCTGCACGATGCGCAGACGAAGGCGATCGTGTGGGCGAACCGCGCCGCATGCATCGCGCTCGGTTTTTCCGTCGAGGAACTGCTGCCGCTGAAGGCGCCGGACATGACGCGTCCCGAGCCGAAATACCAGCGCGAGATCGCCGTGAGCGCATGGGATCGCGCGCTCGTCGACGGGCCGCAGGTGTACGAATGGTGCTACCGGTCGCGCACGGGCGTCGACATGCTGTCCGAGGCGACCGCCACCTACGTGCCGCTGCGCGGGCGCGACGTCGTGATGGTGCAGTTCCGCGACATCAGCGCCGAAGAGGCGGTGCGCCAGCAGTTGCGCCGCTACGAGGCGCGGCTGCGCGAATTCATGCAGGATCTCGACGAAGGTATCGCGGTCGTCACGCCGCGCGGCGGCGTGCAGTTCATCAGCGAGTCGGGCCGCCGCGTGCTCGGGCTCGCGCCCGACGAAGCGCTCGGCGAGGTGCTCGACTACTGCTCCGAGGCCGATCGCGACCGGCTCGTCGCGCAATTGCACGATGCGCCGTCCGCATGCCCGTCCGCGCCGCAGCGCTACCGGATCGTGCGGCGCGACGGCTCGCCGTGCTGGCTGCGCATCCTGTGCCGGCAGGTCGAGATCGAGGGCGATCTCGACGGGCTGCTCGTGCAGTTCCGCGACGTGAGCGACGAGGTCGCGATCGAGGACGCGCGCCGCGCCGAAGCGCGCATGCTCGAACACGCGGGCCGCTACAACGCGATGGGCGAGATGGCGAGCGTGATCGCGCACGAGCTGAGCCAGCCGCTCGCGGCCGTGCGCAATTTCATCGAAGGGGCGGTGCAGCGGCTGAACGGGCGCGGCGCGATCGACGACGCGATCTGGGGGCTGCGCAGCGCGGACCGCCAGGCCGAGCATGCGGCGCTGATCATCAAGAGCGTGCGCGAATTCATCGTGAAGCGCGAGCCGGTCGTCGCGCTCGCCGACCTGCGCGACATCCTCGCGGATGTCGCGTATTTCATCGAGCTGCGTGCGAAGGATGCCGGCGTGACGGTCGCGATCGTGCAGGCCGATGCGCCGTTGCCGATCCGTTGCGAGCGCGTGCTGATCGGGCAGGTGATCCTGAATCTCGCGTTCAATGCGATCGAGGCGTTCGCCGGTTGCGAACGCGTGCCGCGCACGCTGACGCTCGGCACCGCGAACGTGGCCGGGCACGCCGAGCTGCGCGCGATCGACAACGGCCCGGGCATCGCGGCCGGCGCGCACGGCCGGCTGTTCGACGGCTTCTCGTCGTCGAAGGCCGGCGGCAACGGGATCGGATTGTCGCTGTGCAAGAGCATCGTGACGCGCCACGGCGGCCTGATCGGCGCGAGCCCGGCCGAGGGCGGCGGGCTCGACTGCCGCGTGACGCTGCCGCTCGCCGACGGGTGAGCGCAACCGCGTCCGTGTGTCGCGGCGAGGCGGCGACGCGCGATGCATGGTCAGCGCCCCAGCGCCCGCGCGGTCTGGCCGCCGATGCCGAAGTCCGTGTTCGGAATGTCCTTGATGATCACGCGCGTCGCCTGCAGCGGCGCGTCGAGCACGTTCGCGCCCACGTCGGACAGCGCGGCGATCAGCGCGCGTTTCTGTTCGTCGGTGCGGCCGGCGATCAGGATCGCGACGATTACCGGCAGCGACGGCGGCGCGCCGTCCGCGGCGCTGCGCCCGCCGAGGCCGATATGTGTCGCGGGCAGTTCGGTGAGCAGTACGCGCACGGATTCGATGGGTGCGCCGATCGCGTCGACGGTCGCGATGCTGAGCCGTGCGATCAGTTCGGCCTTGCGCGCGTCGTCGTGGCCGGCCGGCAGGAAAACTTCGAGTGTGGGCATGGTCGTCCGGAAAGGTGAAGGTGACTGGCTCACCGTTGCGCGGGCGACGGCGAACCGGTGGCCGTTCAAAGGTGAAGGTGACCGGCTCACCTTTGTGTGGGCGACGGCGAGCCGGCAGCCGCTCACAGGTGAAGGTGCCCGGCTCACCATTGCGTTGGCGACGGCGAACCGGCCACGGCTCACAGCAGGAAGCCGATCGCGCTGAGCGCTTCGGTCGAGTCGATCAGGCGCACGACCTTTTCGGCAATCCGCATCTCGCCTTCGGCATCGACGTGCAGCTTGTGCGTGACGTCGGCCGCGAACAGCGTCGCGACGCCGCGCTTGTACGCGACGACGACCTGCGCCGATTTCAGCTCGACGGTGCCGGCGCTGCCGCTTTCCAGCGTGAAGCGCGACACGGTGCGCACCGTGCGCGCGGCGTCGGCGGCCGACGCCGAATAGCCGGACACCATCCGCTGCACGCGCTTCTCGCGCATGTCCTGGTCGTCGAATACGTAGTTCAGCGTCGCGGCGAAATCGGTCGTGTCGGGATCGATCGGCACCACGTAATGGCCGGCCGGATCCCACAGGTCGAGCCATGCGCGATAGTCGCGCCGGTCGAGCATCTCGGCTTCGCGCCACACGAATTGGGCCGCGCGGGCGAAGGTCTGCTCGGAAAAGAGGGCGTTGCGGTCGTCCATCATTGCTGCTCCATCATCTTGCGCCATTGCTGGTAGGCCTCGCGCATCCCGGTTTCGTCGGTCGCATGGGCGGTCTTTTCACCGTTCGCGGCGGTCGTCTCGCGGTTCAGCCCGCGATTCACGAGGATCGGCACGTCGGGGCCCGCGTGCGCGCCGCGCTGCACGCGCTCCCACGCTTCCGCGTCGTCGGGGCTCCCGAAGCCGAACGGGCCCTGGAAGTGCTCGTGAATGCGCAGCCGTTCGCGGTTCGCTTCGTCGGGGCCGCCGTCCATCGCGAGCGCGACGTGCCGGATCTCGGTTTCGTTCGCCGCGATCGGCCGCAGCACGCGGAAGAACGCCATCGACAGCGCGAGGTTCGGGAACAGGTTCAGGTTGAAGCCGACCCCCATCAGCGAGCGCACGATGCGGCGCACTTCGTCCGGCGAGTGGCGCTCGGCGAGCTTCGCCGCGAGCGGCGCGAAGCGCTCGGGCAGCGGCGCGCCGTCGTCTTCGTCGAGATCGATCAGCTCGGGCATCAGCACCGCGAGGCTGTGGCCGTTGCCGAGCCCGCGGCAGAACGCGTCCTCGCTCGTCATGAAGCTCGTGATCGCGGCGGCCGTCTCGTCGTCGATCGACTTCATCCACGACTTGTGCACGACCGGGAAGTGATAGAGGTCGGTCGTGTTCTCGAGCTGGATCTTCCAGTTGCCCTTGAACTTGAACTTGTGCTCGCCGTTCGCCTTGATCGGGTAGCCGGCGCCCTGTTTCATGAACAGGTCGATCCACGGCTTTGCGCCGCCGAGGAAATCCTCGAGCGGCTCGATCGTGTCGTTGAAGCTCGCGAAGACCAGCCCCTGGTACACGCCGACGCGCAGCTTCACGAGCGGCAGGTCGCCTTTCTCGCACACGCCTTCGTAGCCGTCGCCGTAGGGCAACGCGCGCAGCGTGCCGTCGAGCGCGTACGACCAGCTGTGATACGGGCACGTGAAGCCCTTTGCGTTGCCCTTGTGCGATTCGCAGACGGTCGCGCCGCGATGACGGCAGCGGTTCTGCAGCACGTTGATCTCGCCGGTCTTGTCGCGCACGACGATCACCGGCTGGCGGCCGATCGTCGTCGTGATGAAGTCGCCCGGGTTCGGCAGCTCGCTCTCGTGTGCGACCCAGATCCAGGTGCGGTAGAAGATGCGCTCGAGCTCGGCTTCGAACAACGCGGGATCGTGATACATCGCCGGTGCGATGCGGTCGGGTTGCGCGAGGCCGTGCAACGCGCGGGTGTCGATCGTCTGGTAGGGAATGTCGCTCATCGTTGTCGTGGGGAAGAGTCGCGAGGAAGCGCAAGGCCCGGTCGGACGGACCTCGTGCGGATAGCGGAACCAGTTTCGTCGTCGCGATTCCATCCGTCAAATTGATCTAAAAACTGTAGTCAAATAAACCGGATGAATAATTACGCGGGTGACTCGCGATGCGTCGCGACCATGCATGCGATTCATGGGCGGCATTTTTGGCGGGAATTTGACCGGGTCCGGCTGCGCTCTTATCGTGGTCGGACGCAGTGAACAGATTCGATCGCGGACCTGCCGCCGGATGCCGGACCGGCAGGACAACTGACTCTATTCGGACTCCACATGAACTCATCGGCGCCCCTGTCTGCGGTTGCGTTGCCCGCTTCCCGCAGCACGCATTCGGTTCGACGCGCGGTCACCACGGCCGTGCTCGGGCAGGCACTCGAATGGTACGACTTCTTCCTGTACGGGACGGCCGCCGCGCTGCTGTTCGGCAAGCTGTTCTTTCCGGTCGGCAGCGATCCGCTGACCGGCACGATCGCGGCGTTCGGCGGCTTCACGGTCGGCTTCGTCGCGCGCCCGATCGGCGGCCTGCTGTGCGGGCACATCGGCGATCGTTACGGCCGCAAGACCGTGATGATGCTGACGATGTTGACGATGGGTGCGGCGACGGTCGGGATGGGGTTGTTGCCGACCTATCGAGACATCGGCATCGCTGCACCGGTCGCGCTCGTCTTGCTGCGCGTGCTGCAGGGGCTCGCCGCCGGCGGAGAATGGAGCGGCAGCATCCTGCTGATCCACGAGAACGCGCCGGCCGGGCGGCGCGGCGCGCTGGCCGCGTGGAGCCCGTGCGGGGCGGCGTTCGGCTTCGTGTTGTCGACCGCCGCGTTCCTGCTCGTGCAGCAGCTGCCGGCCGCCGACGTCGAGCGCTGGGGTTGGCGCATCCCGTTCCTCGCGAGCATCGTGCTGGTCGGGTTCGGCCTGTGGATGCGCCGCTCGATCGGCGAAAGCGCGGAATTCGCCGAAGCGCGTTCGACGCAGAAGGCCAGCGCGACGCCGCTCGTCGACGTATTGCGCGAATGCCCGCGCGAGGTGCTGACGGTGTTCGGGCTGAGATTCGGCGAAGGCGCGGTGTCGTATCTGTTCTTCGCATTCTCGCTCGCATACGGGAAGTTCATCGGCCTCGATGCTTCGTGGCTGCTGAGCGGGCTCGTGATCTCGATGCTGCTGATGATTCCGGTGACGCTGTTCGCGGGCCGCCTGACCGATCGGGTCGGCCGCAAGCCGGTCTACCTGCTCGGTGCCGTCGCCGTCGTGCTGATCGCGTATCCGTACTTCACGCTGCTGCAGTCGGGCCGCTTCTCGCACGTGATCGTCGCGCTGATCCTGGCGAACAGCGTCGCGATCGGCATCCTCGAAGGCGCGCAGCCGGCGTTCATCAGCGAACTGCTGCCCGTGCACCTGCGCTTCTCGGGGCTCGGCATCGGCCGCGAAATGGCGTCGGTGCTCGGCGGCGGGCTGTCGCCGGTGATCGCGACCGCGCTGCTTGCGCATTACCGCAGCGCGACGCCGATCGTCATCTATCTCGTGATCCTCGGTGCGATCACGGTCGTCGCGACCTGCATCGCGCCGGAAACCCACCCGAAGGCGATGCGCGATGCAGCCCGCTCGCGCTGACCGTCGCCAAGCCTTTCGTCCAGACCCTTCGCCCTTTCAGGAAGTCACCATGCAAGCCAATTCCGCCATTCGTGCCGTCGTGCCCGACGCGCCCGCGTCACCGCAACCGGCCGACCGCTCGCCGCTGCCTCTCGAGGCGGTGATCGCCGAAGTCGAACGCAGGCGCGACGAGTTCGACCGGCTGTCGCACGTGCCGCGCGACGTGATCGCGATGATGAAGCGCGCGGGCATCTTCCGCGCCGGCACGCCGGGCCGCTTCGGCGGCGACGCGCTGCCGCCACACGTGTTCCTCGCGATGCTCGAACGGATCGCGGTCGCCGACGGGTCGGCCGCGTGGGTCGCGGCATTCGGTTCGGCCAATACCTATCTCGCCGCGCTGCCGCTCGACACGCAACGCACGATCTATGCGGACGGTCCCGACCAGGTGTTCGCCGGTGGTCTGTACCCGCTGCAGCCGGCGCAGCGCGCGCCGGGCGGCTACCGCGTGACGGGGCGCTGGCGCTTCGCGAGCGGCTGCAAGGGCGCGGACTGGATCGGCGTCGGCATCGGCGGTGCGCCAGCCGACGGCGGGGCGCCGGGCAAGCCGTTCACGGCCGTGTTTCGCGCCGACGACGTCGAGATCGTCGAGAACTGGCGTGTGGTCGGCATGCAGGGCACCGGCAGTCACGATCTCGCGCTGAACGACCAGTTCGTCGACGAAGCCTGGACCTTCGTGCGCGGCGGCGAGCCGACCGTCGACGAGCCGCTGTACCGCTATCCGGCGGTCGCTTACCAGGCGCAGGTGCATGCGGCGGTCAACGTCGGCATCGCGCGCGCCGCGCTCGACCTGCTCACCGCCATGTCGGGCGCGACGAAGACGACGACCGGTGCGCCGCGTCTCGCCGATCGTCCGTACTACCGCGAGGGCCTCGCGAAGGCCGAGGCCGACTGGCGCAGCGCGCGCGCGTTTTTCTACGAGACGGCGGAGGCCGCGTGGGCGTCGCTGGCCGCCGGCCGGCCGGTGTCGCCGCAACAGGCCAACCTGCTGCGGCTGAGCGCGACGCACGCGGCGCAGGTGTGCGCGAAGGTCGTGATGCAGGCGTACCAGCTGGCGGGCACGGCCGCGATCTATCGCGAGAACCGGCTGCAGCAACTGGTGCGCGATTCGATCGTGGTCACGCAGCACGCGTTTCTCGGCGAGGCGACCTATGACGGCTCCGGTGCCGTGTTTGCCGGCATCGCACCCGTGACACCGTATCCGTGACCGGCGATCGCGCCGATTCTTCGCAGCAGGAGCTTGAGATGAACGATGCAACGATCCACGACGACATGCGCCAGGACTTTCGCGAGGCGATGTCGCGCCTGCCGGCCGGCGTCAACGTCATTACCACCGACGGCGTGCACGGCCGCTGGGGCATCACCGCGAGCGCGGTGTGCTCGGTGACCGACACGCCGCCGACGATGCTGGTGTGCGTCAACCGCGGCAGCCGTGCGCACGACATCATGCACGGCAACGGGCGCGTCGCGATCAACCTGTTGCCGTCCGCGTGCCAGGAGGTCGCGAGGGCGTTCGCCGGCATGGCGCCGGGCGACACGCGTTTCGACGATGCGCGCTGGCGGGACGGGAAAACCGGCGTCCCGGTGCTGGCCGACGCGAACGTCAGCCTCGAAGGGCGCATCATCGACAGCAAAACGGTCGGCTCGCATTCGGTGATGTTCGTCGAGGTCGACCATATCGCGCTGCATGCGGCGGCCGACGGGCTGATCTACTTCGGCCGCGCGTTCCACCGGCTCGCGCATCCGCTGGCCGCGCAGGCGGGGTGACGGATGGACATTTGCCTGTTCCTGATCGTCGATCGTGGTGGCGACGATGACGCCGGCGGCCCGCCACCGGGCCTCGATGATGCGATCGCGGTGCTGCGCGCGGTGCCCGGGCTGACGCGGCTGGTCGTGCATCGGCCCGCCGCGCTGGCCGCCGATCGCGCCGACCCCGTCGCGCGCCCGCCGTCGCCGGCATGCGTGGTGCAAGGCTACTTTGCCGAACTCGGCACGCTCGAAGCGATGCTTGCGCCGACGGGGGCCGCGCACGCGTGCGTCGCGCGTTGGCAGGCAGCCGGGCGGCGCGTCGTCCAGCAGGCGATGGCCGTACGCCCGATCCCGCTGGCCGGCCCGCGCGCGGCCGCGCAAAGCTGCACCTACCTCGTCAGCTACGACGGCGAAGCCGCGGACCCGAACGCGTGGCTGTCGCATTATCTCGATCACCATCCGCCGCTGATGGCGCAGTTGCCGGGCATCCGCGCGATCGAGATCTATACGCGCATCGATTACCGGACCGCGCTGCCGGTGCCGCGCGCGGATGCGATGCAGCGCAACAAGGTCGTGTTCGACGATGCCGGTGCGCTGGAGCACGCACTCGCGTCGCCGGTCCGGCTGCTGATGCGCAGGGACTTCGACGCGCTGCCGCCGTTCACCGGCGCCACGCCACATTTCCCGATGACGAGCGATAGTTTTGAGATAACATCGATCGAGTAGTCCGCGCCGCGTCGCGCGATTGCGGGTCCGCCGCGTCGACGCCCCCGCCGCGGCTCACGAGCGCCATGACCCAATCCCGTCCGGTCGTCACCGACCTCAACCTGCTGCGCGTGTTTCTCGCGATCTCGGAGCTGCGCAGCCTGACCGCGGCCGGCGAGCGGCTCGGGCTCACGCAGCCGGCCGTCAGCCACGCGTTGCGGCGGCTGCGCAACCTGTTCGACGATCCGCTGTTCGTGCGCACGCCGACCGGCATGGCGCCGACCGACACGGCGCGCCAGCTGCACGGCCCGCTGACGCGCGCGTTCGGCATCATCGATCTCGCGGTGCAACAGGTCGCGCACTTCGATCCGGCCACCGCGAACCGCACCTTCCGGTTGTCGATGTCCGACATGTCGGAGTTCTATTTCCTGCCGCCGCTGCTGGCGAGGCTTGCGGACGTCGCACCCGGCATTCGCGTCGATATCGCGAGCGCAACCGTCGACGCGGTCGGCGCTGCGATGCGCAGCGGCGAGATCGATCTCGCGCTCGGCTACGTGCCCGATCCGGGACCCGGCTGCGTGAGCGAAACGCTGTTCTCGGACGAGCACGTGTGCATGGTGCGGGCCGGCCATCCGCTGCGCAAGCGCGCGCCGACGCAGGAGGACCTGACCGCGCTGCGCTACATCTACGCGAGCAGCAATGCGACCGGCCACCGGATGGTCGAGAAGTGGCTCGACGAGTTGCAAGTCGAGCGCACCGTCGTGCTGCGGCTGCCGCACTTCATCGTCGCGCCGGAGATCGTGCAGCACACCGATCTGGCGATCATCTTCCCGCGCAGCGTCGCCGAGCGCTTCAACCGCGGCCGCGCGTTCCGGATCTTTCCGTTGCCGTTCGTGCTGCCGCCGATCGAAATCCAGATGCACACGCACGTGCAGTTCGCGGCGGACCCGGGCATTGCGTGGCTGCGCGGCGTGATC
This sequence comes from Burkholderia sp. COPS, assembly GCF_019425585.1. Classification (NCBI taxonomy): domain Bacteria; kingdom Pseudomonadati; phylum Pseudomonadota; class Betaproteobacteria; order Burkholderiales; family Burkholderiaceae; genus Burkholderia; species Burkholderia sp. COPS. Next base: position 63,025 of record NZ_WIXR01000025.1, read on the forward strand.
CACGAGATGTTCCATCGCCCGGAAGCCTGACGGCGATTGTGCGCACCTGCGTAAAAATCCGCTTCACTGATTTAGAATGCGTTCACGCATCAATTTGACGAATAGTGATAGTGGAGGCGGTCATGACGTCGGTCGATCATCTCGATCTGAACCTGTTGCGCGTATTCCAGGCGATCGTCGAGGAACGCAGCCTGACGAAGGCCGGCGAGCGGCTCGCGTTGTCGCAGCCGGCCGTCAGCTATTCGCTCGGCCGGCTGCGCACGCTGTTCGACGATCCGCTGTTCGTGCGCACGCGCTCGGGCATGCAGCCGACGCCGGTCGCGCTCGAACTCGCGGGCATCGTCGGCAAGGCGCTCGACATGGTGCGCGTGGCGCTGCGCTACGCGGAGCGCTTCGATCCGGCGACCAGCACGCGTACGTTCCGGCTGTCGCTGTCGGATGCGGGGGAGATGGCGTACTTGCCCGCGATCTGCCAGGCGCTGCGCGAGCGCGCGCCGCGCGTGACGCTGAGCGTGCAGCCGCTGCCGGTGGAGGAGATCGAGGAAGCGCTGCGCGCGAGCCGGCTCGATTTCGCGATCGGCAACCTGCCGGAGCTGATGCCGCGCACGCGTCACCAGATGCTGTTCGAGGAAACCTACGTGTGCATGACGGGCCGCCGGCGCGGGTTGCCGAGCGGAGGCGCGCTGAGCCTCGAGCAATTCGTGCGCGCCGCGCACGTCAACGTGAAATCGGTCGAGCACAGCCACCACGCGCTCGACGACGCATTGCGCGCGCAGGGCGTGGGCCGCAACATCGCGCTCGAGGTGCCGCACTTCGTCGCGCTACCGAGCGTGCTGTCGGTCACGGATCTGTACGCGACGCTGCCGAAGCGGCTCGCGCGGATCCTGAACCGCGACAACGCGTTCCGCCTGTACGACCTGCCTGTCACGCTGCCGCCCGCGCCGGTGACGATGCACTGGCACGAGCATTTCCATGAAGACGAGGGCAATGCGTGGATGCGCATGTTGCTGGCCGAACTCGTCGAGCAGTTCGACAACGCGTGAGTCCTGAAGACGAACGCGATGCGCGGATGCGCGCGTTGCCGGCCGGAAGCGTCGAGTGGTTCGACGACGCGCGACTCATGAGGACGAGGGCATTGCGGATGACCGGCCGATGTCGTCGAGCGGTTCGACGACACGGGACGTCTTGAACCCGCGCCGCGTGTGTCGCAGGCGTCAGAGATCGAGCACCAGCACCGCCGAGCGCGCGCGCGACACGCAGCAGCAGATCACCGTGTTGCTCGCGCGCTCGGCCTTGCTGAGACAGTGGTCGCGATGATCGGGCTCGCCGTCGACGACGGGCACCATGCAGGTGCCGCACACGCCTTCGCCGCATGACGTATCGACTTCGATGCCGATCCGCGCGAGCGCGTCGACGATCGACGTGTCGGGCGTGACGCGCACCGATTGCCCGCTGCGCTGCAGGCGGACTTCGAAGCCGTCGGCCGGGCCGGCGCCGGCTTCGGCGTGGCCCGCATCGGCAGCGACGGGTTCCGCCGCGAAACGTTCGAGATGGATCGAGTCTTCGGGCACGCGCGTCGCGGCCGCCGCGACGACCGCCTCCATGAACGGCCCGGGGCCGCACGTATAGACGTGCGCGCGTGCGTCGACCGATTCGACGCAGCGTTCGAGTTCGATCGCGAGCGCATCAGGCTCGACGCCGTAGTGGAACGTCACGTGCGACGCGAACGGCTCGGCCGACAGTTCGTCGACGAAGGCCGCGTGCTTGCGGCTGCGCGCGAAGTAATGCAACCGGTAGCGCGCGCCGCGCCGGTGCAGTGCATACGCCATCGACAGCAGCGGCGTGATGCCGATGCCCGCCGCGATCAGCACGTGCTCGCTCGCGTGATCCGTCAGACGAAACAGGTTGCGCGGCGTACCGATCGACAGCTCGGCGCCAAGCTGCACATCATCGTGCAGCGAACGCGAGCCGCCGCGCGACTGCGCTTCCTTCTTCACCGCGAACAGGTAGCTGCCGCGTTCGTCGGGGTTGCCGCACAGCGAGTATTGCCGCGTGACGCCGGACGGCGCGGTGACGTCGATATGGGCACCGGGTTCGTACGCGTCGAACGGCTGGCCGTCGATGCGCGAAACCCGGAAACAGCGGATGTCCTGCGCCGCGTCGATCAGCGCGTCGATCCGGACCTGGTGGCGGTTCGCTTGCATGGGAAATTCCGTGGGGTACGAGGAAAGCGGCGCGGCACCGCGCCGTCATGCGATCGAGAATAGGGACGGGCATCGCATAAATCAAATCGATTAAAAAGCGATGCCTGAATCAGTGGGATGGATGATGGTCGGCGTCGGAGCACCCGTCGTTCAGCGCGCGGCGATTGCGTTGCCCGCCTCGGTTGCCTGCGGTGCCGCTGCCGACGCATGGCCGCGCTCGCGATCGAGGCTGCGGCGATAGTGCCGGCAGCCGGCGGCGAGCAGCAACGCGGCGAGCGTGGCCGCCGCGACGTTGACGATCGACATCGAATGGCCGACCGCCGCCGGCGCGCCGAACACGCGATCGGTGAACAGCGCGACGACGGTCGTACCGATCCCGAGCGCGATCAGGTTCGACACGAGCAGGAACAGCGCGGAGATCTGCGCGCGCATCTGGTTCGGCGCGAGCGTCTGCATCGCGGCGGTCGACGTCGGCATCGGGAACGACGCGAAGAACATCGCGACGACGAGCATCGCGAGCGAAGCGGGCAGCGAGTCGAGTTGCGTGAACAGCGTCGCGGGAATCACCATGCACGCGGCGCCGATCGCGCCGGCGCGCATCGGTGCGTCGGCACGGCCGCGTCGCAGCAGCCAGTCGTTGAGCCAGCCGCCGCAGAACACGCCGGCCGTGTTCGCGACCAGCAGCACGATGCCGAGCGTGTAGCCGGCTTCGACGGCCGTCATCCCGAAGCGGCGGATATAGAACGCGGGCGTCCAGCTCAGCAGGCAGTACAGCGTCATCGCGTAGAACGAGAAGCCGAGGTAGTGGCACGCGAAGGTCGCGCGATGCGTGCCGACGAAGCGCAGCGAATCGCGCATCGACACGCGCCGCACGGCGCCCGAGCGATCCTGCGCAAGCCCCTTGCGCTGCGGGTCGCGCACGGTCGCCGCGAACAGCAGCGCGACCAGCAGCCCCGGCAGCCCGACGATCAGGAACGTGACCTGCCACGCATGTACCTGCCCGACCACCGGCAGCGTGAACGCGCTCGCATGCTTGAGCAGCGCGATCACGTAACCGCCGATCAGGAACGCGACGCCGCCGCCGATGAACGAACCGAGCGAATACACGGCGATCGCGCGCCCGAGCTTCTCCTTCGGGAAGTAGTCGGCGAGCATCGAATACGCGCCGGGCGACAGCGCGGCCTCGCCGACGCCCACGCCCATGCGCGCGATGAACATCTGCACGAAATGCTGGCTGAGCCCGCACGCGGCGGTCGCGACGCTCCACAGCGCGATGCCGAGCGAGATGATCCGCGGGCGCGCGTAGCGATCGGCGAGATACGCGACAGGCAGCCCCATCACCGCATAGAACAGCGAGAACGCGAAGCCGTTGAGCAGGCTGAACTGCGTGTCGGACAGGTGCAGGTCGCGCTTGATCGGCTCGATCATCAGCACGAGGACCTGGCGGTCGACGAACGAAAAGACGTACGCGAGCATGCAGATGACGACGACATACCATTCGTACGTATAGCGCTTGCCGTCGGCAGCGCGGGCCGTGGATGCGGACATGCGGATTCTCCAGGAGCGGGCGGTGGATAAGCGCGGCATCGGCCTCGCGGGCCGGGCGCCGTCGCGGCGCGAAAGCGTGCGGGGGGCACGTGCCGGAGACGCAGCGTAGTCGGCCAAATCCGGCCGCCATAGCCGGAGTGACAGCCGCGCCACACGGGCATCTACCGACCCGGATAAAGAAAACACCAGGGTTGCGCACCCCGGCCGCCGCGCGGCGCGCTTGCAGCGGGGCGCGCGCGCATCATGCGGCGCATCTATAAGCGTTATAGAGCGCATTGCGTCGACGTCCGAAATTGTCGTTCCTAGACTCGGCCCGTTTTTGATCGGCTGCGTTGGCCCTTCGCGGCGAACGCGCTTCACACCAGCCGGCGCGATACCGACAGGCGCCGGAACCTCTACGGGACGACGACGATGAATCAACCGAACAGGCGGGCCGACCGGCTTGCCGTACCGCTTTCCGCGCTGCTGGCCTGCGCGGCGCTGCCCGCATTCGCGCAATCGAGCGTGACGCTCTACGGCCGCGTCGACACCGCGATCGAATACGCGAACGCCGGGCCGAACCACGTGACGCGCATGGGCAGCGGCAACCTGTTCGCATCGCAGTGGGGGCTGAAGGGCGTCGAGGATCTCGGCGGCGGCTACGCGACGATCTTCAAGCTGGAGGACGGCTTCAACGCGGCCAGCGGCGCGCTGTCGAACGGCAGCGCGCTGTTCGGCCGCGAAGCATGGGTCGGCATCACGGGGCCGTTCGGCGGCGTGCAGTTCGGCGAGCTTTACACGATCCTGCACACGACGCTCGTCACGTACAGCCTGCCGGGCCTCGGCGCGGGGCTCGCGTGGGGCAACGCGACGAACAACTTCGTCGGGCCCGCGTTCCTGCGCGTGCGCAACTCGATGCGCTATACGTCGCCGCGCTACGCGGGCTTCATGCTGCGCGCGATGGCCGCGCGCGGCACCAATGGCGCGGCCGGGCAGCCGGCGACGCTCGGCGATACGTACGGCGCGGGGCTCAACTACGTGCGCGGCGGCCTGTCGGTCGACATCGACTACATGCAGCAGAAGTTCAGCCCGGTGGCCGCGGCCGCGCTCGGCGACACGAGCCCGGCCGCGAACGGCAACTACACGCTCGGCGCGATTTCGTACGACTTCAATGTCGTGAAGGTCGCCGCGCTGTACCTGCGCCATCGCGGCGGCCCCGACGTCGCAACCGCGATCGACAGCCAGAGCGCGTATCCGCACAGCGACATCATGGAGCTGAGCGCGACGGTGCCGATCGGTCGTGCGTCGCTGCTGCTGAGCGTCGGCCATTACCGCAAGGTCGCGGACAGCGACGGCAACGCCGATTCGTACGGCATCCGTTTCGACTATCCGCTGTCGAAGCGCACGGTGCTGTACACGGGCGCCGCGATGGTGCGCAACGGCGCGCATGCGCGCTTCGTCGTCAACGGCGCGGCGGGCGGCGGCGTCGCGGTCGCCAAGCCCGGTGCAACGGCGAGCTCGATCGTCGCGGGCATCCTCACGTCGTTCTGACCGGCGCGCGCCGCTGCCCGCTTGCGCCGTCCGAGCCCTTCGCGCCGTCATGCGCAGGCGGGCGGCTGCGGCGCGAGCCATGCGTCGAACGGCGCCAGCTCGCCGATGTGGAACAGCTCGAGCAGCAGCGCGCGCAACCAGCGATGGCCGGGGTCCGCGTCGAAGCGCCGGTGCCAGTACGCGTTGACGGCCCATTCGCCGGCACCGGCGATCTCGTACAGGGCGCACGGCTGCCGCGCCGCGAACGTGATCGCGATCGTCTCCGGCAGGATCAGCGCATAGTCGCCGTCCTGCAACAGCGCGGGCACCACCAGGAAATCGGGAAGCGCCGCGCGCACGCGCGGCATCAGCCCGTGTCGCTCCAGCAGTTGCATCGATTGCGGATGCGACGCGACCGCGACGAAGCGCAGCGTATCGGGCGCGTCGCCATCGAGCACGTAATCGTCGGGCAGCGCGACGCGCTGCGCGGTGCGGCGCGGCATCAGCAGCACGCAGCGCTCGTGCAGCAGCGCGGTGCGCTGGAAGTGGCTCGACGCGTCGGCGAAATGCCCGAGCGCGAAGTCGATCCGCCCCGATTCGAGCGCGACGTTGAGCTGGCATTCGTCGACGTGCAGCGTCTCGATCACCGCACCCGGCGCGCGGCGGTCGAATGCGGCAAGCAGCGTCGGCAGGAACGCGCTCGCCGCGAAATCGCTCATGTGCAGGCGGAACACGCGCTGCGTGCTGTCGGGCGTGAAGCGCGAGCCTTCGTCGAGCACGTCCTGCAGGATCGCGAGCGCCTTGTCGACCGACAGCGCGAGCCGCTGCGCGCGCGGCGTCGGCTCGACGCCGGTGCCGGTGCGCACGAACAGCGCGTCGCGGAACATCAGCCGCAGCCGGCCGAGCGCGTAGCTGACGGACGGCTGCGTGACGCCGAGCCGCAGCGCCGCGCGGCCGACATGCCGCTCCTCGTACACGGCACGAAACGTTTTCAGCAAGTTGAGGTCGAGATCCTGCACGCGCAGTTCGGACGGGTCGGTGTCGTGCGGTGCGGACTCGTTGCGGGCCGGGGCCGCCGGGCGGCCGGGTGCGGAGTGCGTCATCGGGGTTGCCTCGCGGTGACGGAAGGCGCGTGGCCGTATCGCCGCGCATATGCCTTCGCGAAATGGCCGAAGCCATGGATGCCGTGTGCGATCAGCACGTCGGTCACGCTGCGCGTGTCGCCGCGTTGCAGCGCCGCGTGCACGGCAGCGAGCCTGCGATCGCGCACATATGCAGCCGGCGTGGTGTGCAGGAATGCGCGGAACGCGTGCTGCAGCGTGCGCGGCGCGACGCCCGCGACGGCCGCCAGCGCGGCGAGCGCGAGCGGTTCGCCGAGGTGCGCGTCGACGTGATCGCATGCGCGCCGCACGTGTGCCGGCAGCGGCGGCGTGCCGCGCGTGAGCGCATCGCTGTACGAATGCGGCAGGTGCGTGAGCAGCAGCGACATCAGCCACGTCGTGAGATCGGCGCCGAAGGTCGTCGCGGCCGTGCCGATGCCCGGCTGCGCGCCGAGCCGGCACAGGTATTCGAAGGTCGGCAGCAGCAGCGCGGCGCCCGCGCCGGCGCCACCGGCGGCGAGATCGAACTGCAGCGGCCGCGTGAGCGTGGCCTGCAGCATGTCCTGCAGCTTGCGTTCGAGCGCGTCGCGTTCGAGCCGCAGCACGAGGTTGCGGCAATCCGGGCTTGTGCTTAGGCGGCTCGCGAGTGCGGGCGACGATACGGTCAACTCGCCGGGGCCGGCGCGCGCGACGACGCTGCCGGCCTGCAGCTCGCATGCACCGGCGAGCGTCAGTCTGAACAGGAAGTGCTCGGCGTCGTCTCCGAAATCGATGCGCGTTTCGCGGCCGTAGCAGAGTTCGAGCAGCGCGCCGTGATGCAGCGGCACTTCGTACAGCTCCGCATGAAACGGATCGCGGCCGCGTGCGGCCATCCGGTGCGGCCCGAGCCGGTGCGCGACCGCGCGTTCGACTTCGTCGGGGGCGTGCAGCGTGCCGAGCCTATTCGGCGCATGGCGGGAAAGGGCGATATCCATTCACGGACCTCGTATCGGATGCAGGGGCGCGGTTTCGTGCGTGTCGCCCCGATTGCGTTGCGCGAACGGGCACGCCGTTGCGCGTTTTGAAGCGACGCGGCGGGGGCGGACGCGTAGTCTCGGAAGCACTCATTCACCGGGAGAAGACGATGAAGGTATGTGTTCTGGGCGGCGGCCACGGCTGCCATGCGGCGGCCATCGACCTGTTCGAGAAGGGCCACGACGTGACGTGGTGGCGGCGCGACCGCGAGCCGCACGCGCGGCTGCGCGAGCTTGGCGTGCTGAACGTGACCGACTATCGCGGCAAGCGGACGGTGCCGCTCGGCGACGCGCCCGGCGCGATCCGCCTGACCGGCGATCTCGCGGCCGCATTGCGCGGCGCGCGGCTCGTCGTGGTGCCGCTGCCGGCCACCTCGCACGACGCGCTCGCCGCGCAGGTCGCGCCGCTGCTGGAGGACGGCCAGGTCGTGTTCCTGCCGCCCGGCACGTTCGGCAGCGTCGTGTTCGCGCGCGCGGCGGCCGATGCCGGCAACCGTTCGCGCGTCGCCTTCGCCGAGACGGGCACGCTGCCGTATCTCGTGCGCAGGCACGGCGACAACGACGTCGTGATCAGCGCGTACGCGACGCGGCTGCCGACCGGCGTGTTTCCGGCGAACGCGTCCGGCTGGGCGTTCGACGTGCTGCGCGCGGGTTATCCGTCGGTCGAACCGGTCGAGGACGCGTTGTCCGGCGCGCTGATGAACGCGGGCCCCGTGATCCATCCGCCGCTGATCCTGATGAACGCCGGGCCGCTCGAACACTTCGACGCATGGGACATCCACAACGAAGGCACGCAGCCGTCGATTCGCCGGGTGACGAACGCGCTCGACGCCGAACGCATCGCGGCGCGCGAGGCGCTCGGTTACCCGGCGCCGCATTTCCCGCTTGCCGATCACTACGCGACCGACGGCGACGAATGGATGTACGGGCGCGGCGCGCACGGCAAGCTGACCGATAGCGGCGACTGGCGCGAGAAGATCGATCTGCGCACGCATCGCTACATGCTCGAAGACACCCGGCTCGGGCTGTCGTTCATCGTGTCGTGCGGGCGCCGGGCCGGCGTGCCGACGCCCGTCGCGCAGGGGCTGCTGAGCATTGCGAGCGCGGTCGCGGTGCGCGACCTGTATGCGGAAGGCCGCACGCTGGAGCGGCTCGGGCTCGCCGCGCTGTCGATGGACGCGATGCGCGCGCTGCTCGACGCGGGGTACGCGGCATGAAGGCGGGCACCGATGTGACGCGTGTCCACGTGCTCGGCGCGGGGCGCATGGGGCAGGGGATCGCGCTCGTGTTCGCGTTCGCGGGGCTCGACGTGACGCTGATCGACTTCAAGCCGCGCGACGCGACCGGATGGCGCGCCTTCGAGGCACGCACGCGCGACGAGATCGAAAGGCCGCTGCATGCGCAGGTCGCGCTCGGCCGCATCGACGCCGCGCAGGCCGAAACCGTGGTCGCGCGCATCGCGCTCGTCGCCCGGGACGGTGCGGCCGATGCGGTGCGGCAGGCCGGCATCGTGTTCGAGGCGTTGCCCGAAGTGCTCGATGCGAAGGCCGACGCGCTGCGCTGGCTCGGCGCGCATGTTGATGCGCATGCAACGATCGCGTCGACGACGTCGACGTTCGTCGTCACCGAGCTGCAACGCCACGTCGCGCATCCGGAGCGGATGCTGAACGCACACTGGCTGAACCCCGCGCTGCTGATGCCGCTCGTCGAGATCAGCCGCAGCGATGCGACCGACCATGCCGTCGTCGAGTCGCTCGCCGCGTTGCTCGAACGTGTCGGCAAGAAGCCGGTGATCTGCGGGCCGGCGCCCGGTTATATCGTGCCGCGCATCCAGGCGCTCGCGATGAACGAGGCCGCACGGATGGTCGAGGAGGGCGTCGCGAGCGCGGCCGACATCGACACGGCGATCCGCACCGGTTTCGGCCCGCGCTTCGCGGTGCTCGGGCTGCTCGAATTCATCGACTGGGGCGGCTGCGACATCCTGTACTACGCGTCGAAGTATCTGGCCGGCGAGATCGGCCCGCGTTTCGCGTCGGCCGCGAGCGTCGTGCGCAACATGGAAGCCGGGCGCGACGGCGTGCGCACGGGTGCGGGCTTCCACGACTACGCGGAGGTCGACGTGCCCGCGTACATGCGGCAGCGGCTCGGCGAATTCGCGCGCTTGCTCGATCACCTGGGGCTCGCGCCGGCGTTCGACGGCGCGCGACGGGAGGGCGGCAACTAGGCGGCGCGCCGGGGTGGCGGGCGCGGCCGGTGGCACGCGCCCGGAACGGCCGTGCCGGCTGCCGCCGTGTTCGCCGCCTGCCGGTGCGGATCGGCCCGCTTGCGCGGATCGAAGCGTCGTGGTCACGCCGTGTCGCCGCGCGTGTCGGTAGCGGGAACAGCGGGAGCAGCGGGAGCGGCGCTCACGATCCGCGTTTCGCGCATCACGCACAGCGTCGCGACGGTGACGAGCCCGAGCGCGACGAGAAACAGCGACACGGGCCACGATGCGTGATAACGCGCGAGCAGCGCGGTGGCGATCAGCGGCGACATCCCGCCGGCGAAGATCGACGCGACTTCATGCCCGAGCGCGACGCCCGAGTAACGCACCTCGGTGCTGAACAGCTCGCCGACGAGCGCGGGCAGCGTGCCGATCATCGCGCCGTGGCTGACGGCCGTGCCGACCGTCAGCGCAAGCCAGACGAGCGGTGTCGCACGCGTGTCGAGCAGCCAGAAGAACGGGAATGCGCACGCGACGAGGCTCAGCGCGCCGATCAGGTACACGGGCTTGCGGCCGATCCGGTCGGACAGCCGGCCCCACGCGAGCATCGCACCCATCTCGACGATCATCGCGATCATCACGCCGGTCAGCATCACGCCGTTCGGAATGCCGACGTATTTGCCGTAGACGAGCGAGAACGCGAGAAAGATGTAGGCGCCGCCGTTCTCGGCCACGCGCAGCCCCATCGCGAGCAGGATTTCCTTCGGATGGCGGCGGATGCACTCGACGATCGGCAGATGGGTGTGCGCGCCGCGCCGGCCGGCCTGCTCGAAGTCGCGGCTTTCGGGCAGGTGGCGGCGGATATAGATGCCGATCGCGAAGATCGCGATGCTCGCGAGGAACGGCAGCCGCCAGCCCCAGGTGCGGAACATCTCGTCCGGCAGCGCCTGCGCGGCGAGAAACGCGGCCGACGACAGCACGAAGCCGCCGCCCACGCCGAGCTGGCTCCACGCCGCGTAGTAGCCGCGCTGCTCGGGTGGGGCGTTCTCGCTGATCATCAGCACGCCGCCGCCCCATTCGCCGCCGGATGCGATGCCTTGCAGCAGGCGCAGCACGACGAGCGCCGCCGGTGCCCACAGGCCGACCTGCGCATAGGTCGGAAGCAGGCCGATCGCGAAGGTCGATGCGCCCATGATCAGCAGCGTCCACACGAGCGACGCCTTGCGCCCGTAGCGGTCGCCGACGTGGCCGAACACGATCCCGCCGAGCGGCCGCGCGACGAAGCCGAGCGCGAATGCCGCGAACGCGGCGAGGCTGCCCGCGAGCGGCGACGCGCCGGGCGGAAAGAACACGTGGCCGAACACGAGCGCCGCGGCCGTGCCGTACACGAAAAAGTCGTACCACTCCATCGCGTTGCCGGCGACGGAGGCGATGACGATCCGGCGCAGCTGCCGGTCGGCGAGCGGCCGGGCGGCGCTCGGGGATTGCACGGTGTCGGTCGGGTACATGGCGGACTCTGAAGGGGGGGGCGGGCGCGTGCCGTCTTTGCGGCACTGCGGGCTAGTGTTGTCGGCCCGCCGCTCTCCGGTCAAATCCGCAGAAAAAGGGGAGTGTCATCACTCCCGCAAATGATGGTCATGCGGCGCGCGGCCGTGCCCGCGCACCCGGCATGCCGTCACCGCTCGATCTGCCGGTTCCAGCGCGTATCCCATTGCGCGCGGCGCGCGTTGATCGCGGTCCAGTCGACCACGGTCACCTTGCGCACGAGATCGTCGACATTGCCGAGGCTATGTTGCATCGCGGCGGGCATCTTCGCGAGACGGTTGGTCGGAATCTGCTTGCCGGCCTCGGCCGCCTTCGTCTGCGCGGGCGCGGACAGCAGGAACTGCGCGAGCTTCTGCGCGAGCTGCGGATCGGGATTGTTCGCGACCACGCACAGGTCGACGAGCAGCAGCACGGGGCCTTCCTTCGGGTTCGCGTAGGCGACGGGGATGCCCTTGTCCTGCAGGTCGCCGACGCCGGTCGGTGTGAGCGGGAACAGGCCGGCTTCGCCGGTCTGCACCATCTCCGAGATCTTCGCCGAGTTCGGGATGTACTCGACGACGTTCGGCCCGACCGTGCTCGCCCACTTGCTGAAGCCGGGCTCGACGTTCTGCTCGTTGCCGCCGAGCAGCCGGTTGATCGCGAGGAATCCGTGCAGCCCGAACGTGCTGCTCGACGCCGACTGGAACACGACCTTGCCCTTGTATTTCGGATCGGCGAAATCCATCCACGACGTCGGCGGCGTCCAGCCTTTCTCGGCGAACAGCTTCTTGTTGTACGCGATGCCGGTCATCCCGAGCTGCACGCCCGCGCCGACGTCGTCCTTCATCCGCGCGAACGGATACAACTCCTTCAGCACCGGCGAATCGTCGAGCTTCTGGCACACGCCGAGGCTGACCGCGCGCGCCATCACGCCGTCGTCGAGGAACGCGACGTGGATCTGCGGCTTGTTGCGGTTCGCGAGCAGTTTCGCGAGCACGTCCGACGACGTGCCGGGCACGACGACGACCTTCACGTTGTTCGCCTTCTCGAAGTCGGGCAGTACCTGGCTCGTGTAGGCCTTCTCCATCGGGCCGCCGTTCATGCCGACGTAGATCGTCTTCGTTTGCGCGAACGCTGGCGCGCCGGCGCCTGCGATGCAGAGGGCGGCGGCCGCCGCGATCGTTGCGGGCAGTTTCATTTGTGGGTCTCCTCTTGACGGAAAGGGACGGTCGGCTTGGCTTCGCGGAAGAAGCGGCCGATCGAGAATGCATCGAGCGGGGTGGCGGTTTCGCCGGTCGCGACGAGATCGGCGAGCACGTCGCCGACGCCCGGCGCGAGCAGGAAGCCGCCGCCGGAAAAACCGAACGCATGAAGCAGGCGCGGCGTCGTGCGGCTCGCGCCGATGATCGGGTTGTGGTCGGGCGTGCAGCCTTCAACGCCGCTCCACGTGCGGATCAGCAGTGCGTCACGCAGCGCGGGCAGCAGCGCGCAGGCATCGCGCATCACCGCGCGCGTCGTATCGACCGACGGCTGGCCGAATTCGCCGTCGCCGCGGCCGCGCCCGCCGCCGATCACGCAGTTGCCGCGCGCGACTTGCCGCGCATACACGCCGCCGCCGTACACGCCGAGGTTGTGCGTGATGAACGGCGGCAGCGGTTCGGTCACCCACATGTTCGGGTAGATCGGCTCCATCGGCACGGCTTCGCCGAAGCGTTCGGCGATCGTGTTCGCCCACGCGCCGGCCGAGTTGATCAGCCACGTCGCGGTGCAGGCGCGGCCGCCTGCCTGAAAGTGAAAGCGTGTGCCGTCGTGGTGAACGTCGTCGACGGGGGTATGCTCGAACACGTCCGCGCCCGCCGCGCGGGCCGCGCGCGCGAACGCGGGCGACACGAGGCGCGGGTTGGCGTGACCGTCGGTCTCGCACAGCGAGCCGCCGAGCGCCGCACGGCCGAGCCACGGGTAACGCCGCCGGAACGCATCGCCGCGCATCACCTGCAGCGGCAGGCCGTGTTCGCCGGCGAGCGTCGCGTAGGCATCGAGCGCGTCGAGATCGGCGTCGCTGCGCGCGAGCCGCAGGTGGCCCGACACGACGAATTCGCCGTCGATGCCGATCAGTTCGGGCAGGCGATCCCAGATGCGCCGCGCACGCAGCGCGAGCGGCAGCTGTTCGGCGGGCCGGCCCTGGCAGCGCACGCCACCGTAGTTCACGCCGCTCGCCTGCGCACCGCAATCGCGCCGCTCGAACAGCCCGGTGCGCAAGCCGCGCCGCGTCAGCGCGAGTGCGGCCGACGCGCCGACGAGGCCGCCGCCGACGATCGCGACGTCGTAATGCCGGGTCTCATTCATCGCGTGCCTCGTCGGGAATCGCCGCGACATCGTCGCCCGCCAGCGCGGCCGAGATCGGGAACGGCTTCACGGGCGGTTGCGCACGCAACCGTCCGGCGTCGGCGAGCGGGCGACCGGTTTCGGCGGCCAGCAAGAGCGCGGCCGCGTCGCCGCACATGCGACCCTGGCAGCGGCCCATTCCGACGCGCGTCAGCGCCTTCAGCCGGTTCAGCTCGGTTGCCGCGCCGTCGCGGACGCAGCGGCGCAGCGTCCCTGCATCGACCTCCTCGCAGCGGCACACGATCGTGTCGTCCGCGCAGCGGGCGGCCTGCTCGACCGGCGGCGCGAACGCCGCTTCGAGGCCCGCGCGGAATGCGGCGCCGCGCGCGAGCGTGCGTTCGAGCGTCGCCGCGTCGGGTTTGCCGGCGGGCGCGAGCGAAGCGATCCCGGCGTCGTCGAGCAACGCAAGCGCCGCGCGCCGGCCCGTTGCCTCGGCCGCATCGGCGCCAGCGATGCCCGCGCCGTCGCCGGCGACGTAGAGGCCGCGCACCGACGTGCGGCCGGCCGCGTCGCGCTCGGGCAGCCATGCGCGGTTGAGCGGGTCGAACCCGAACCGGCAGCCGGCGAGATCGGCGAGCTGCGTTTCGGAGCGCAGGCCGAAGCCGAGGCCGACTGCGTCGCAGTCGAGCAGGCGCGGCGGTGCGCCGTCACCGGCCGCGCGCCATGCGATTCCCGTCACGTGCGGGTCGCCGAGCACGCGCTCGAGCGTGACGCCCGTTTCGATCGCGACGCCGTGCGCGCGCAGCCAGCCGATGTAATAGAGCCCCTTCGCGAAGGTCGACGGCATGCGCAGCAGCGCGGGCGCGGCAGCGGCCTGGCGGCGCAGCGGGCTCGTGTCGAGCACGGCCGCGACCTGCGCGCCGGCCTTCGCATACTGGTAGGCGACGAGGTAAAGCAGCGGGCCCGTGCCCGCGAACACGACACGACGGCCGATCGCGCAGCCCTGCGCCTTCAGTGCCACTTGCGCGCCGCCGAGCGTATAGACGCCGGCGAGCGTCCAGCCCGGCACGGGCAACAAGCGGTCGGTCGCGCCGCTCGCAATGATCAGGTGCGAGTAGGGCACCGTCACTTCACGGCCATCCTGCAGCGTGTCGACGCGGCCTGCGCCGCATGACCAGGCAAGCGTGTTCGGCCGGTAGTCGACATGCGGCAGCAGCGCGGCCATCGTCCGGTGCACGGCGTCGGCCTTCGCGGCCTCGAAGCCGTACAGCGTGCGCTTGCCGCGCGCGAACGCGCCGTCGGCCGGCGGCTGCCGGTAGATCTGTCCGCCCCAGCGCGCGTTCTCGTCGATCACGACCGGGCGCAGCCCCGCGTCGACCAGCGCTTCGGCCGCGCGCACGCCGGCCGGCCCCGCGCCGACGATCACCGGTTGCGGTGCGGCGCTCACGCTGCGTCTCCGGTCGCGGCCGGCCGGGCGGACGTGAGAATCCGCATGCCTTCGGCGATCGGCGTCGAGCATGCACGCACGCGCGCACCGGTTTCGGTGCGCACCCAGCAGTCCTGGCACGCGCCGATCAGGCAGAAGCCCGCGCGCGGCTGGCCGCTGAATTCGCTCACGCGCACGCGCCGCTGGGCAACGAGGATCGCGGTGAGCACGGTGTCGCCGGCGAGCGCGAGCGCGGGGCGGCCGTCCAGCGTGAACGCGACGGCGGCACGTTCGCGTTCGGCGACGCGCACGAACTGCGCACCGTCGTCCGGGATGCAGGTGGAACGGGAAACGGAAGTCGTCATCAGTGTTGGCCGATCAGGATGCGGTTCAGGCCGTACACGCGATCGAGCAGCAGCATCGCGCCGGCGGTGATGAAGATGACGAGCGCCGACACCGACGCCATCATCGGGTCGATCGACTCGGTCGCGTACATGTACATGCGCACCGGCAGCGTGACCGTCTGCGGCGACGTGACGAAGATCGACATCGTCAGTTCGTCGAAGCTGTTGATGAACGCGAGCAGCCAGCCGCCGGTGATGCCGGGCACGATCATCGGCAACGTGATGCGGCGGAAGGTCGTCCACGGGTCCGCGCCGAGCGAGCACGCGGCCTGCTCGATGCTGCGGTCGAGGCCCGCGACGGACGCGAGCACGAGCCGCATCACGAACGGCGTGATGACGACCATGTGCGCGAGCACGAGCCATGCGAACGAGCCGGTCGCGCCGATCAGCGCGAAGAAGCGCAGCAGCGCGATGCCGAGCACGAGGCCGGGAATCACGAGCGGCGACAGCAGCAGCCCGTTCAGGAACGCGCGGCCGGGAAACGTCGCGCGGCCGATGGCGAGGCCCGCCGGCAGCGCGATCGCGAGCGACAGCGTCGCCGACGCGAACGCGAGCTTCACGCTGTTGAAGAACGCGGTGACGAAGTCGGGATAGTCGAGGATCGCGCGGAACCAGCGCAGCGAGAACCCGTGTGTCGGCAGTGTCAGCGTCTCGTCGGGCGTGAACGCGACGAGCACGACGATCACGAGCGGCGCGAGCACGAACAGGATCACGAGCGTGTGGAAGGCGAGGGCAAAGGGGCCGTTCTTTCTCATCGCGATGCGCCTCCGAGGCTGCGCGCGTAGCGGCGTTCGAGCACGCGGTAGTAAGTGAGCATCACGACGAGGTTCGCGATCAGCAGCAGCACGGCGATCGTCGCGCCGAGCGGCCAGTTCAGCGAGCCGAGGAATTCGTCGTAGACGGCCGTGGCCGCGACCTTCAGCCGGCGTCCGCCGAGCAGGCTCGGAATCGCGAACGCGCTCGCCGACAGCCCGAACACCATCAGGCTGCCCGACAGCACGCCCGGCATCAGCTGCGGCAGCACGATGCAGCGCAGCGTCGTGAACGGCGATGCGCCGAGCGACAGCGCCGCGTGTTCGGTCTGCGGATCGAGCCGCTGCAGCGCGGTCCACACCGGGATCACCATGAATGGCAGCATCACGTGCACCAGCGCGATCACGATCGCGAAGGTCGTGTATTCGAGCTTGTACGGCCCGAGGCCGGCGAGCCCGAGCGCCTGGTTCACGAGCCCGCTCGTGTTCAGCAGCATGCTCCAGCCGAACGCGCGCACGACGACCGACACCAGCAGCGGCGCGAGGATCGTGAGCAGGAACAGCGAGCGCCACGGGTCGCGCATTTTCGACAGCACGTATGCCTCCGGCGTGCCGATCGCGACGCAGATCGCGGTGGTCAGCGCGGCGATGCCGAACGTCCGCGCGAAGATCGTGTGGAAGTACGACGAGCCGAGCACTTCCGCGTAGTTGCCGAACTGGAACGCGGCGATCGGGCCGGTGGCCGGATCGAAACGGTAGAACGTCAGCACGAACGTCATCGCGAGCGGCACGAGCACGAGCGCGGCAAACAGCGCGAACGCGGGCGCGCACATCAGCCACAGCGGCGCATGCGCGCGCCACGTCGCGCGCATCGTGGGCGCGGCGGCGCGTGCCGGTGCGGCGTCGGCGGACACCGCGGCCGAGCGCGCAAGCGCGGCCGGCGCGCCGTCATTCGGGAGTGGACGGGCAGGCTGTCGCATTCAGGCCTCCCGGCGCATCACGCGCACCGCGTCGCTGTGCCAGTCGATCCCGACCGGTGCGCCTTCCGCGAGCGGCTCCGCGCCTTCGTTCTGGCAGCACACGAGCACTTCGCCGAGCGCGCTGTCGACGCGGTACAGCCACTGGCTGCCGAGGAAGAAGCGGCTCGTGACGGTTGCGGCGAAGCGGCCCGCGTCGGGCGCGCACAGCCGCAGCTTCTCGGGACGGATGCAGACCGACACCGCATCGCCGATGCGCATGTCGCGCTCACGCGCCGGCAGGTGCGCGAGCCGGCCCGTTTCCGCGAGATCGTGACCGAGGTCGATGCGGATCGCATCGCCGTCGTGCGCGACGATCGTGCCGGGCAGCAGGTTCGCCTTGCCGATGAACTGCGACACGAAACGGTTCTCCGGGCGCTCGTACGCGCGGTACGGCGTATCGGTCTGCGTGATGCGGCCGGCTTCCATCACGACCACGCGGTCGCTGATCGACAGCGCTTCCGACTGATCGTGCGTGACCATGATCGTCGTCGTGCCGATCTTGCGCTGGATCGCGCGCAGCTCGAACTGCATGTCCTCGCGCAGCTTCGCGTCAAGGTTCGACATCGGTTCGTCGAGCAGCAGCACCGGCGGCTCGATCACGACCGCGCGCGCGATCGCGACGCGCTGCCGCTGGCCGCCCGACAGCTCGCGCGGGAAGCGGTGCGCGAGCGCGTCGAGACGCACGAGCGCGAGGGCCGCGCGGATGCGCTCGGCGCGCTCGGCCTTGTCGACGCCGCGCATGTCGAGGCCGAAGCCGACGTTCTCCGCGACGCTCATGTGCGGAAACAGCGCATAGCTCTGGAACACGATGCCGAGCCCGCGCCGGTTCGGCTTCAGGTGCGTGATGTCCTGCCCGTCGAGCGAGATGCGGCCGCGCGTGACGTCGACGAAGCCCGCGATCATCTGCAACGTGGTGGTCTTGCCGCAGCCGGACGGCCCGAGCAGCGACACGAATTCGCCTTGTTCGACCGACAGGTTGACGTCGGCGACGGCGGTGAGTTCGCCGAAGGTTTTCGTCAGATCCGTAAGCGTGAGAAACGACATGGGAAGCTCCGGGTTCGCACACCGCGTGGCCGGTGTACCGATGTGGCGGACTCTAGCCAGCCATATTTCAGAGCGTCAATTTCGAATTCTGCTGAACGGGAGGAATTTCGGAAAAATTCCATTGAGCGGAACGGTTGGGGAAATCGCGAGCGAATCGTTCCGCTGGGTGGCGCGTGGCAATGCCGCGAAATGCACGCGTCAATCCCGTGCACACCCGGATGCCCGCGGAATTTCGGCGGGACGACAATGGCGGCTCACGTATTCCGTTCAATGAAATCATCGAGGAGAGCCGGCATGCAGGAACCCCATTCGACCGGAACGTCGCCGGCCGCACGCGCGCCGCGCCCGGAAGAGGACGCCGTCGATGCGCCCGATGCGGCCGGCGCACCGGGCACCGGCATGCTGCAGCGCGCGTTCGCGATCCTGCGCGCGCTGGCCGGCATGCAGCAGGACGGCGTGCGCGTCACGCATCTGGCAAAGGCCGTCGGCCTCACGCAGGGCACCGCGCACCGGATCCTGCAATCGCTGATCGCGGAAGGGATGGTCGAACAGGACGAGCAGTCGAAGCTGTACCGGCTGAGTGTCGATTTCTTCGCGCTTGCCGCGCAGGCCGGCAACCCGAGCAGCATGCGCACGTTGTGCCGTCCCGCGCTGCTGAGGCTGTGCGCCAGCCTCGGCGAGACCATCTTCCTGCTGGTGAAGAGCGGCTTCGACGCCGTGTGTCTCGACCTGTGCGAGGGGCCGTTTCCGATCCGCTCGTTTACCGGCGACATCGGCGGCCGCATCGCGCTCGGTGTCGGACAGGGCAGCCTTGCGATCCTCGCGTTCCTGCCGGAAGCCGAACGCGAGGAAGTGATCCGTTTCAACGTGCCGCGCATTCGCGGCTACGGCGTGCTCGACGAGGTGTACCTGCGTACCGAGATCGAACGCGTGCGGCAGCTCGGCTACGCGGGCCGCAACAGCGGTGTGCTCGACGGGATGGCCGGTGTCGCGGTGCCGATCCTCGATCGCACCGGTTATCCGGTCGGCGCGTTGAGCGTCGGCACGCTCGCGTCACGCCTCGGTGACGACCGGATGCCGATGGTCGTCGAACTGCTGCGGCGCCAGGCCGACGCGATCGGGCCACGTACCAATCCGTTCGACGCCGCGTTGCGGCGGCCGATGCACGGGTTATCAGGGAAAACCGTATAGCCGCCTCGCGCGTCGCCGTATCGTCAGCTTGCTTACGCAAGCCATTCACGTCCGATCAAAACGCACCGCGTCCAGCGGGCCTGCGTGCTTTCGTTTCCCTTGCGGGGCCGCGTGACCCCCGTTCATTTCCCCTCCATCGCCTCTCATTCGATTTTCAACTGCTGGCCAGTTGAACATTTCATTTCTTGATGTGATTGCGGCTGGATACCATCCAGCGACTGTCTATACAACCCGGTCGGGATGCATGGGCAGGACCAACAAAACACAACATCGATGAGCAGGTTTGGAGAGGAGATGACGGAGATGGTGCGAATGAAGGGTGGGAAGACGGGCGTCGCAATGGGCGTTGCAATGGGCGCCGCGATCGCAATGCTGTTTGCCGGCGCCGCGCACGCGCAGTCGACGGTGACGCTGTACGGGATCGTCGACGCGGGCGTGACCTACACGAACAACGCGAAGGGCCATTCGCTGTGGCAGTTCACGGGCGGCAACGAATCGGGGCCGCGCTGGGGCTTGATCGGCTCCGAGGATCTCGGCGGCGGCCTGAAGGCGAACTTCCGCCTCGAGAACGGCTTCAACGTCGCGAACGGCGCGCTCGGGCAGGGTGGCCGGATGTTCGGGCGTTCGGCGTGGGTCGGCCTGAGCGGCGCGAACTGGGGCGCGGTGACGCTCGGCCGCCAGTACAACTCGACGCAGGACATCCTCGGTTCGCTGCAGATGAGCAGCTTCCTCGCGCAGTACTCGACGCACCCGTTCGACAACGACGACATCAACAACACGTTCCGTCTCAACAACGCGGTGAAGTACGTGTCGCCGACGATCGCGGGCCTGCAGGCGAACCTCGTGTACGGCTTCTCGAACTCGACCGGCTTCGCGAACGACAACAGCTGGAGCGCGGGCGTCACGTACGTGAACGGGCCGCTCAACGCGGGCGCCGCGTATGCGCGCGTGAACCATCCGGCGGTCAGCACGAGCGGCGCAGTTGCTTCGGATAACTACTATCCGTCGTCGGCATCGGTGCTCGGTGCGAGCCTCGGGAGCGCGATCCGCCAGCAGATCTGGGGGGCGGGCGGCAGCTACGCGATCGGGCCGGCAACGCTCGGCCTGCTGTACACGGGCTCGAACTTCGGCCAGGCGACGGGCGGCGCGCTGCGTTTCAACAACTACGAAGGCAGCCTGCGCTACATGGCCACGCCCGCGCTGATGGCGGCGGCCGGCTACACCTATACGCAGGTCGCGCGCGCCAGCGAAAGCGGCCATTACCACCAGGTATCGGCCGGCGTGCAATACCTGTTGTCCAAGCGCACCGACGTGTACGTGAACGGCTTCTACCAGAAGGCGTCGTCGGGTGTCGGCCACGCATGGATCGACGGCACCGACAGCGCGTCGACGACGACGTCGCAGGTGGCGGTGGTGGTCGGCATCCGCCAGAAGTTCTGATGTTCTGACGCACACGCGCGTCTTCCGGAGGAGGCACTCATGAAACTGAAACTGTTGCTGGCGGCGTTGCCGTTCGTCGGGATGTATGCGGGCGGCTCGCTTGCCGACGCGCGTCCGCTGCTGTTCGGGCTGCCGTTCCTGCTCGTCTGGAACCTGGTCTGGATGGCGGCCACGGCCGCGATTCTCGCGATCCTGTTCCATCTCGACGAGCGCGACGCGGCCCGCGCCGGCCGTTCGGGAGACGCGCGATGAACGCTTCGATCGTCATCATCGCGGCGTTCGCCGTGTTCGCGCTCGCCATCGGCGTGATGGCGCGCCGCGGCCGCAAGCTCACGCTCGAGCAGTGGGCGGTCGGCGGGCGCGGCTTCGGCTCGCTGCTCACGTTCCTGCTGATGGCCGGCGAGGCGTTCTCGACGTTCTCGTTCCTCGGCGCGAGCGGCTGGACCTACAGCAAGGGCGTGCCCGCGTTCTACATCCTGTCGTACGGCTGCCTCGCGTTCGTGATCGGCTACTGGATGCTGCCGGCGATCTGGCGTTACGCGAAGGAACGCGGACTCGTGTCGTTCGCCGATTACTTTGCGTCGAAGTACGACAGCCGCGCGATCGGCGTGCTGGTGTCGATCGTTGCGGTGTTTGCGATGGTGTCGCTGCTGATGATCCAGTTGCGCGGGCTCGGCGTGATCGTGTCGGAGATGTCGTACGGGCTGATTCCGCAGGCGGCCGCGATCTGGATCGCCGCGACGCTGATGGCCGTGTACATGGTCGTGTCGGGCATCCACGGCTCGGCGAGCATCGCGATCTTCAAGGACGTGCTGATCCTCGCGATCGCGATCTTCCTCGGCCTGTACCTGCCGATGCATTACTACGGCGGGCTCGGCGAGATGTTCGCGAAGATCGACGCCGCGCACCCCGAACTGCTGCGCATGCCGGAGCACGGCTTCAACCTGAGCTGGTACAACTCGACGATCCTGCTCACGTCGCTCGGCTACTACCTGTATCCGCACGGCTTCACCGCGATCTACGTCGCGAAGGACGAGCGCGCGCTGCGCCGCAACGTGATCCTGATGCCGCTGTACCAGGTGCTGATCGCGTTCCTGTTCCTCGTCGGCTTCGCGGCCGTGATGACCGTGCACGGGCTCGAAGGCGCGCAGACCGATCTCGCTTTGCTGCGGCTCGTGAAGCAGACGTTCCCTGCGTGGTTCGTCGGCATCGTCGGCGGCACGGGGCTGCTCACCGCACTGGTGCCGGGATCGCTGATCATGCTGAATGCATCGACGACGATCGCGCGCAACATCTACCGCGAAGGCTTCGCACCGAACGCGACCGACCGCGAGGTGACGCGCGTCGCGCGCATCGCGCTGCCGGTCTTCACGCTGGTGGTCGTCTACTTCGTGCTGCGCGGCGGCGCGACCTTCGTCACGCTCGCGATCTTCTCGTCGAGCCTGCTCACGCAGCTCGTGCCGATGCTCGCCTCGAGCTTCCTGAAGCAGCCGTTCGGCACGCGTGAAGGCGCGTTCGCGGGCATCGTCGCCGGCGCGATCGTGATCGCGATGACGAACTACTATGGCGTGACGCTCGCGTCGCTGTTCCCGGGCGCATCGAACACGCTGACGTCGATCAACCCGGGGCTCGTCGCGCTCGCGGTGAACGCGGTGGTGTTCGTCGTGATCAGCGCGGTGCAGCGCAAGCTGAAGGCGCGGGTCGCCGCGCCGGTCGGTTCGGCGTGACGGTTTTTCGAGCATGACGCCGTCGCCGGGCCGCCGGGGTTCCACCCGGCGGCCCGGTCGCTCGGCCACTGGATGGCAGCAAGACCCATCGAACCACAACAGGACACCGAACAATGACGACCGAGGACAAGCGAGAGGGCATGCGAGAGGACGACCGCGAAGCGATCGACACGCTGATCGCGAACGGCTGCGTAATCACGATGGACCCGCAGCGGCGCGTGATCGAGAACGGCGCGGTCGCGGTCAAGGGCGAGCGCATCGTCGCCGTCGGCGGCACCGATGAACTGCAGGCGCGTTACCGTGCGGCGCGCACGATCGATGCGCGCCGCAAGGCCGTGCTGCCGGGCCTGATCGATGCACATGCGCACGCGGGCCACGCGATGCTGCGCACGATCGGCGGCGCGGACGGCGATGCGTGGTCGGCCGCGGCCGAGACGATCTACACGCGCGCGTCCGACGAGGCGTTCTGGGAGGCCGAATCGCATCTCGCCGCGCTCGAACGCCTGAAGGCCGGCGTGACGACCGGCGTATCGCTGCTCGGCGGCGGCAATTCGATCATGCGCGTCGACGATCCGGTCTACGCGCGGCGCCATTGCGACGCGGTCGTGCGCACCGGTACGCGCTCGATCGTCGCGGTCGGCCCGTCGCGGCCGCCCGCGCCGCGTGCCTATACGCGCCACACGCCGGAGGGCAGTGACACGCGCGATATCGGTTTCGACACGATGTTCG
The DNA here is from genome assembly GCF_019425585.1 of Burkholderia sp. COPS. NCBI lineage: Bacteria > Pseudomonadati > Pseudomonadota > Betaproteobacteria > Burkholderiales > Burkholderiaceae > Burkholderia > Burkholderia sp. COPS. Next base: position 86,183 of record NZ_WIXR01000025.1, read on the forward strand.
ACGTATGCGAGCACATCGTCGACGAATGCCACGGCGATGCCGGCGGCCGGATTCGCATCGCGCTCACGCTGCCCGTGTACGGGCCCGAACACGATCCCGAGCTGGCGCAGTTCGAGCACGACTTCCGCGACCAGGCCGCCCGCTACGGCGGGCTCGCACGCGAGCGCGGGCTGACGTTCACGCAGGACGGCCACCGCGCGGGCACGCTCGCGTTCGCGCATCGCGAGCTCGGCTTGCTCGGCCCGACGTCGTTCATGTCGCACAGCATCGACCTGACCGACGACGACATCGCGGCGTGCGTCGAGACGGGCACCGCGATCGTCCACAACCCGAGCGCGATCATGTCGATCATCGGGCGCTGCCCGGTGCCCGAGCTGATCGATGCGGGCGTGACGGTGGCGATCGCGTCGGACGGTGCGGCGCCCGATCGCGGCTACGACATGTTCCGCCACATGTGGCAATGCATGCATTACCACCGCCGGCATTTCCGCGACCCGGACGTGCTGCCGCACGGCAAGGTGCTGGAGATGGTGACGATCGACTCGGCGAAGGCGCTGTCGATCGATCACGAGGCCGGTTCGCTCGAAGCCGGCAAGCTCGCGGACATCATCCTCGTCGACCTGTTCCGGCCGCACATGATGCCGATGAACATGCCCGTATATCGCGTGACGTGCTTCGCGAACGCGGCCGACGTGTGCATGACGATGGTGGGCGGAAGGGTGCTGATGGAGGATCGGCGCGTGTTGTCGGTCGACGAGAACGCGGTGCTCGAACGGGTGAACGAAGTCGCGGCAATCACGATCGAGCGCAGCGGGTTGCGTCATTTGCTCGACGAGCCGAAGACGCTGTGGGGGCGGAGCCGCTATTGAGCGGGCGGGTGGGCGTTGTCGTGCGGTGGCGGGCCGGCGAGGCCGGCCTGTTCGTTCGGCAGCGCCGCTGAATCGGCGGCGATGCTCCGGTCTGTCGATTCCAGTGTGGTCGAAACAACGACCGCATGGAACCTGCGCCATCGAGAGCGATCGTTGGGCTACTTCGTTCGCGACCGATAGAGCGTCGGCCAGTCGCCGCCTTGAACGCCGCCACACGTTTTCTGCTGCGACACAGCCGACATCCGGAACGCATGGCCATCCCAGATCCAGCTGGCCTGAAAGCCGCAATCGGCCAGCCCGCGTCCCTTGCCGAAGGTGGACAGCGTGCCGGTAGCCGGGTCGAAGTCCGGTTCGACCAGTGAAGGCTCTGAAAAGCCCCCTTCAGGAATCGGCAGCTTGACGGGCTCCGGTTTTCCGCCGCCGATACGCGGTGCGATGAACACATCCGACGAACCCTGGTAGGCGCCCATGATGCATGGAAGAAACACGAGCGCGTTGTGCTTGTCGAGTGCATACGCTGCTTCATGGAGATAGCGCGACGCATTCTCCTCGCAACTGCTGGCATCCCGGGTTCGTTTCGCGCGCGCGATCAGGTGTTCTTCTTCCTGATCGGACAACTGCGACGTGATCTTCCGCTTCGGTACGACGGGCAGTGACGGAGCGGGTGTGACCTGCGACGCAGGGGCAGGCCCCTTGCGGATCAACGCGGTAGTTCCCCCGATGCGCCGTTGCCGGTCATCGATACGCAGGAGCGCGGCGACCATGCCGTCGAGCGGAACATAAGCGCCTGCATGCTCGCCGAACTGAAGCTTCGTGCCATTGCGAAGCCGTGAGACGAAGGCCGCCACAGCTGCCGGTTGCGTGGTCGACAACGTCGCTATCCCGTCGTCGAATTTCTCGCTCCAGGCCGAGTCGTCAAGCCGCAGCGGCGCGTCGTCGACGCGCAGGTCATCGAGATTGATGCTGGTGTTGGTGGCGACGTTCAGCCGTACCGTGAGCGCGCCGTTCGGCCCGGCTGAGCGAATGAAGCGCAAGTCTGCGCCGGTCTCGCCACCGTTCGCGAGACCCTTCGCCTCGCACGTCAAACCGTTGTCGCAGGCGACCAGCCATGACTTGTAGGTGTCGTAGCTGGGCGCGCCGGGTTCCTGGGCAGACGCCGCGGTGGCGTAAAGCGCAACGAGCGCCGTGCCCACCGCAATGGCACGAGTTTTCATGTGCTTCCACGGAGTTGAGGATGGCGTGAATCGTAACGCAAGTGACGCGCCGGAAATGAAAGCATCCCGGAGCGGCGCGGCCTGAGTCGACGCAATGGTCGAATCGTTTTACGTACGTGCGCCTGCCCATTGTTCGTTCCGGTTACGTCACAAACCCCGGATACGGTTCGATTGATTGCAACGCGCCGGCATGCCCGCGCCGGGGCCGGTTGTAACATGCGTGGTGGTGAATCGGCGCAACCCTGACGGAGCAAACACATGGAGCCGGTAGGTATCTATGCTGCTGTATCGATTGGCAGGACACAGTTGAGCCGATTCTATGCCGACTGGGGTGATGCGCTGATCGACGATGTTCGATGCATCCTGGGCATCAAGCCGGGGCTGCAGCCGGATAGTCAGGGCGGATTCGTGGATCCGGCAACCGGGTGGTATCACCATCCCGGCAACAAGCTGGTCATCCGGTATGACGCGGACACGGAGACGCTGTTCTATTTCTACCAGCTTGAATTACGCGATCCGGACAGCATGGCCGGCATTCCGTCCTTTCAGGCATTCACCCGCATTGCGGGGTATCGGCACGAAGCCGATGCGGACTATGTCGCATTTTCGCCGAGTGCGCCGAATTTCCTGAGCGACCGGCTCTGGCGTGTCTATCGATTCATGCATGACGGGCTGAGCACGATTGAGATCGATGCACTTCCGGACGATCGACAGCGCGAGATGGACAGGTTGTCCTGGCAATACTACTGGGGGCCGATCGAAGCGATGTTCCAGAGGGCGGACCGACGCGAGGACGTTTCCTATTTCAATCGCTTCTTTCCGCAGCATTGCCTGGATCGGCAGCTTCTGTCCTTGCTGAATGTCGACATGCCTGTCGACGATCCGCGAATGACGCCGGCGCCTTATCCCCGCGGTTACTGAAGGCGCGTCAATCGCACCGCTTCTCGATCCACCGCCTCAGCGTCGATAGATGAATTCCAGATCGGTCGATTCCCCGACCTTGAAATCGTACGTACCGACACGCGTGAACCCTGCTTTCTCATAGAAGGCAATCGCCTTCGCGTTGCCGGACCACACGCCAAGCCATACCGGGCCGGGCCGTTCCGTTGCCAGATACTCCAGCGCGGAGTCGAACAGGGCGCGCCCGGCGCCGGTTCCTTGCGTACCTCGCCGAAGGTAGATCTGATGGATCTCGCCCGAACCTTCCGCGACGTCCGGGTGCGGAAGCTTGCACGGCCCCGCGTGCGCATAGCCGACCAGCGTGCCGTCGTCGCTTTCAGCGACCCACGTGCGGCATTCGGGATCGTCGAGCTGGCCCGTGATCGTTTCTACCGAGTAGGTTCGGGCCTCGTACGCAGCCAGGTCGTTCGGCGGGTAGTCGATGCCGAATCCGTCCTGCAGAAAGGTTTCGCGAAACGTGTCGCGCTTCAATTCGGCAAGCGCGACGGCATCGGACAGGGTTGCAACGCGGATCAACATGAGGGATGGCTCGGTTCGTCGGTCGGGCAGACAGTTTATCCCGGGTGACGTCGGGCTCGCGAGCATCCGGCCGGCCCGGCTATCCGCATCACCCGCCCGGTGCCCATGTCGATGACGAAGACGGTGGTTGTCCTTCGGCGGACATGCTAGGATTTTCCGCAAACAACCTCGGAGACTGCCATGCCGTTCATCTGCGAAAACGTTGAATGCCGCGCCGTGCTCGCACGCGGGCAGGTCAGACCCCATCAGGAGGACGCGGGGTGGTGCTTCTACTGCCCGGACTGCGAAGCCAGGAACGAGTTGATGTACGCCGACACGGCCGGCGGTGCGGTCGAACTGATTCAGCCGGAGCGCGCCAGTCCTCCGCACAAGGTGGTGGCGACGGCTCGACCGCTGGAGGATGGCAAGTACGCGGCGCAGCTGAGCGTTCAGCGGGCGCTTGCCGTGAAGGGTACGTATGGGGCCGAGGAACACTGGGATCAGCTCGGTGTGTTCGGCGACGCCCAGGAAGCCGTTGAGCATGCGAGGTCTTTCGCAACGGATTTGTTGCAGCGAGCGGCGTAGCCGATATCGTTCGGTGAACGAAGAAGAGGTGTGCGCATTCATGCGCGACGCCTCTTCGTGTTGTCCGCTGCGCGTCCGTCAGTTGTAGATATCGAACGAGAAATACTTCTTCGCGATCCGCTGGTACGTCCCGTCCTGGATCAGGCTCGCAAGCGCCTGGTTGATCTGCGTACGCAGCGCGTCGTCATCCTTGCGCACGCCGATCGCCGAACCCACGCCGAGCGTCTTCGGGTCGTGCAGCGGCGGCCCCGCGAATTCGAAGTTCGCGCCCTTCGCGGTTTTCAGGAAACCGAGGTCGGCCTGCACCGACGATTGCAGCGATGCATCGAGCCGTCCCGACAGCAGGTCCTGGTAGACGAGATCCTGCGTCTGGTACGTGCGGACGATCACGCCCTTCGGCTCCCAGTAGGTGCGCGCGTAAGTCTCCTGTGTCGAACCCTGCTCGACGCCGACGCTCTTGCCCCGCAGCGATTCGGGCGTCGGCTGCAGGTTCGAGCCGCGCCGCGCGACGAGCCGGGGCGGAACGTTGTTGATCTTGTCGGTGAATGCGATCTGCGCGAGGCGCTTCTCGGTCACGCTCATCGACGACAGCACGCCGTCGAACTTGCGCGCCTTCAGTGCCGGGATCATCCCGTCGAACGCGTTCTCGACCCACACGCAGCGCACCTTCATCCGTTCGCAGATCGCATTGCCGAGATCGATGTCGAAACCGACGAGCTTGCCGTCGGGCGCGAGTGATTCGAACGGCGCATAACTGGGGTCGACGCCGAGGCGCAGGACTGCCGGGTCCTTCGCGGCGGCGGCGCCTGCCGTCAGCGCGAGCGCAATGGCGAGAACGAGCTTTTTCATGGTTGTCTCCAATACCGGTCGATGTTGTATGTGGTGAAGCGAACTGGCGGCCGACAGGCGTGACTGCCCGCGCCCGGCCACGCGCGGGCAGCTGGACGCTTCGCCGGAAGCGGCCGGCGAAGCGTCCGGATTCGAAAGGGGGCGTTAGCGGGCGGCGCCGGTGATGCGCGCCATGCCGTGCCGGTAGCCGGCGGGCGAGAACACGGCGTTCAGCGCGGCCATCGCGGCGATCACGCCGAGATGCATCCACCAGGCGGTCGCGAAGCCGCCGCCCGCGTCGCGCAGCCAGCCGATCAGCCAGGGGCTCGCCGCGACGGTCAGGAAGCCGATGCCCTGCACGAATGCGGCGAGCGCGCCCGCGAGCCGCGCATCGGGCAGGTGGTCGAGCGTGACGATCAGGCTCATCGAGAAGAAACCACCGAGACCGAGGCCGACGCATGCGACCCAGAACCAGGGCGCGAACGCGGGCAGCGTCGCGAACCCGGCGAAGCCGGCCGCCTGCAGCGCGAGCGTGAGCCACAGCACGGCGCGGCGGTCGGGCGAACCTTTGGCGAGCAGCGGCATCGCGAGCGCGCCGGTCGCCTGGAACAGCGCCATCCACGCGAGCAGGTTGCCGCTCGCTTGCGGGCTCATGCCGATGCTGCGGTAGAACGCAGGCAGCCATGCGACGAGGCTGGCGTAGCCGCTGTTGCTGAGCCCGAAGAACAGCGCGAGCTGCCATGCGCGCGGAATGCGGGCGAACGCGGTGAGCGGCGCTGTCGCGGCCGTCGCGTGCACGGCGTCGCGCGGTGCCTTCGCGCGCCACAGCGCGAGCGTGACGAACGCGGGCACGGCCCATACGGCGAGCGCGAGATGCCAGCCGCCGTGCGCGGCGAGCCACGGGCTCGCGACCGCGCCGAAGGCGCCGCCGCCGACCAGCGCGGCCGAATAGAGGCCCATCGCGAGCGGCAGCCGGCCGGCGAACCAGCGCTTCGCGAGGCCGGGCGCGAGCGCCTGGACCACGGCGACGCCGGCGCCCGCGACGATGGCGGTGCCGATCAGGCCCGCGCTGCCGCCGGTCCACAGGCGCGCCGTGCAGCCTGCCGCGATCAGCGCCAGCGCGACGCTCAGCGCGCGCTGCTCGCCCACGCGCCGCGCGAGCCCGACACCGATCCCGGCGATGACTCCCATCAGCACGAACGGCAGCGTGGTCAGCAGCGCGGCCGCGCGAAAGCCGAGGCCGGTGTCGGCGCGCACGACGTCGAGCACGGGGCCGAACGCGGTCAGGAACGGGCGCAGGTTGAGGCCGGCCAGCACCAGCAGCGCGAGCGCGCCATGGGACACGGAAGCCGCATGCGGGCGGCGGACGGCTTGCGCGGTGCCGGGGTCGGACATCGGGATGCTCCAGGGAGGGGCCGGTGGCCCTGTGATGCGATGCCGAAAGGGTAAGCGCGCGTTACGCCAGGTGAAAATTAAATATTCGACTGGGGATCAGTGCGGAATGCGATGGCCGCGCGTAGTGAACTTGCCGTCGGCCATCGAGGCTCGATTGGCTTTGGCTTTGGCGTTGGAGGTGTTGCCTGTCGGAACCCGGGATCGTTGCCCCGAGGCTGACAATCGACGCGCCGATAGTGGCGGCGCGTCGCACAATCAAGGAGATTCGTCGTTTGTCGAAGAGGGCGATCGTTACGCGAATCGCTGAATTTCGTATTTCTCGCGGGCCGCGACAAGCGCCCGAATGCGCGCGCGATCGTCCGCCGTCTCCGGCGTAAAGATCACGAGCGTCTGGTCGGGCCGGCCGCTCACGGCGAACGCCGAGTATTCGAGCGCGATTCGCCCGACGGCGGGATGGTGGATCTCCTTGGTCCCTTCCTCGTGCGAGCGAATATCGTGGTCGCGCCACAGCGCGTCGAACTCGGCGCTCGTCGCGCGCATCTCGTCCACGAATGCCTGCACGGCCTGCGTCGCGCCGCCGCGCGCGACGTCGGCGCGAAACGCGCCCACCGCGAACTGCGCGACGCGTGCCCAATTCGCCTGCACGCCGCGCACGTGCGGATCGACGAAGATGAGCCGCAGGATGTTGCGCCGTTCCGGCGATAGCGTTGCGTAGTCGGTCAGCGTCGCGGCCGCCGCGTTGTTCCACGCGATGACGTCCCACGTCGCCGAGCGCACGATCGCGGGGCTCGCGTCGAGCGAATCGAGCACGTGCTGCACGCGCGGCGACACGTGGTCGGTCGCGTGATAGCGCACCTCCGGCGGATGGCCGACACCGATCAGGAACAGGTGCTCGCGTTCGGCGTCGTTCAGCTGCAGCGCGCGGGCGAGCCGGTCGAGCACGTCGGCCGACGGTGCGCCGCCGCGCCCCTGTTCGAGCCACGTGTACCACGCGGCGCTCACGTGCGCGCGCTGCGCGACTTCCTCGCGTCGCAGGCCCGGCGTGCGGCGCCGCGTGGCCGGCAGCCCGAGCGCGGCCGGGTCGAGTTTCTCGCGGCGGTCCCGCAGGTACGCGCCGAGCAGGTTGTCGGGGGTGTCAGCCATATCCTGTTAGTTCGTTTACCGGTAAACCGTCACGACTTCACCGCGAGCGGCCGTCGACAGATAGTAAGCCTCCATGCCATCCGGAGGTACTGAACATGCGTGTCTTTGTTACTGGAGCGTCGGGATTCGTCGGCTCGGCCGTGGTTGCCGAACTCGTGGCCGCTGGGCACTCGGTGCTCGGTCTCGCGCGGTCCGACGCGGCCGCCGCGTCGGTTGCGGCGGCGGGTGCCGACGTCCATCGCGGGTCGCTGGAGGACCTCGACAGCCTCACGCGCGGCGCCGACGCCGCCGATGCGGTGATCCACACGGGATTCAATCACGACTTCTCGCGCTTCGCGCAGAACTGCGAACTCGACCGTCGCGCGATCGAGACGATCGGCGCGGCACTCGCGGGCTCGGCGCGGCCGCTGGTCGTCACGTCGGGCCTCGCGCTCGTCGCGCCCGGACGTGCGGCGACGGAAGACGATCCGCACGTGCCGGTGTCGTCGGTCTATCCGCGTGCGTCGGAAGCGGCCGCGGTCGCGCTGGAGGCGCGCGGCGTGCACGCATCGGTCGTGCGTCTGCCGCCGTCCGTGCACGGCGACGGCGATCACGCCTTCGTGCCGCGCCTGATCGCGTTCGCGAGAGAGAAGGGGGTATCGGCCTTCGTCGGCGATGGCCGCAACCGCTGGCCTGCCGTGCACCGGCTCGATGCGGCGCGCGTGTACCGGCTCGCGGTCGAACGCGGCGCGGCCGGCGCGCGTTATCACGCGGTCGACGATACGGGCGTGCCGTTCCGCGACATCGCGGAGGTGATCGGCCGGCGGCTCGACGTGCCGGTTGTCGCGAAAACGGCGGCCGAAGCCGGCGAGCACTTCGGCTGGTTCGCGATGTTCGCGGGGATGGATGCGCCGGCAACGAGCGAGCGCACGCGCGCATCGCTCGGCTGGGCACCGACGCAGCCGGGGCTGCTGGCCGATATCGACCGGCCGCGGTATTTCGAAGGCTGAGCGGGCGGCGGTCGTGCGGCCGCCTGCGACGGCCGCACCCGCCGCCCGCGCGACACCCTTCAGGCCGCGACGACGATCTTCCCGGCCTGCGCGCCGGCTTCCCCGTATCGATGCGCGTGCACGATGGCGTCGAACGCGATCGCGAACGAGCGATCGATCAGCGGCTTCAGCGTGCGCGGCCGCTCGCCGGGTCGCGCGTCATTCGACCGGATGCAGATCCTGAAGCAGCGTCGGCACGAGCTCCGACACGGTCGGATGGATGTGCATCGCGCGGCTGATCGTCGTGTACGGCGCGCCCGCGGCCATCACGTCGAGCATCCCGTGCACGACTTCATCGCCCGTCACGCCGAGGATCGTCGCGCCGAGGATCGCATGGCTGTCCGCGTCGACGATCACCTCCATGAACCCGAGGCTTTCGCCTTTTTCCACCGCGCGGCCGACGCGTGTCATCGGGCGCGTGCCGACGAGCAGCCGGCGGCCGGTCTGCTTCGCTTCCGCGAGCGTCATGCCGACGCGGCCGAGTGGCGGATCGACATACATCGCGTACGCCGTGATGCGGTCGGACACCTTGCGCGGATCGTTATCGAGCAGGTTGGCCGCGACGATCTCGTAGTCGTTGTATGCGGTATGCGTGAACGCGCCGCGCCCGTTGCAGTCGCCGAGCGCCCAGATGCCGGGCACGTTCGTGCGCAACTGCTCGTCGACCTCGATATAACCGCGCGCATCGGTCGCGACACCCGCACGGTCGAGCCCGAGATCGTCGGTATTCGGCACGCGTCCGACCGCGAGCAGCAGGTGCGAGCCCGCGACCTCGCGGCCGCCGCCCGCGCAGTCGAGGCCGACCGCGATGCCGTCGCCGTCGCGCCGTGCACTCAGGCAGGTCGCATCGAGCTGCACGTCGATCCCTTCGCCTTCGAGGATCTCGCGCACGGCCTGCGACACGTCCTCGTCCTCGCGGCGGATCAGGCGGGGGCCCTTCTCGACGATCGTGACCTGCGACCCGAAGCGTCGATACATCTGGCCGAATTCGAGCCCGACGTAGCTGCCGCCGACGATCACGAGGTGCGCGGGCAGGAAGTCGACGTCCATCATCGTCGAGTTGGTCAGGTACGGCACCGTGTCGAGGCCGGGCATCGCGGGCACCTGCGCGCGCCCGCCGACGTTGATGAAGATGCGTTCCGCCTCGAGCAGCGCGTCGCCCACGCGCACCGCATCGGCGCGCTCGAAGCGGGCGTGACCCTGAAACACGCTGGTGTTCGCGAGCCCGCGCACCCATTGCTCGACGCCGTGGTTCGAGCGGCCGGAGATCTGGTCCTTGCGTGCCTTCACGGCTTTCATGTCAACGGTGACGGGGCCGCCGACCGACACGCCGTATTCGCCGGCCCGCCGCGCGAGGTGCGCGGCGTACGCGCTCGCGATCAGCGTCTTGGTCGGGATGCAGCCGGTGTTCACGCAGGTGCCGCCGAAGCGGCCGCGCTCGATGATCGCGACCTTCATTCCGGCGGCGGACAGCCGCGCGGCGAGTGGCGGCCCGGCTTGCCCGGTGCCGATGACGATCGCGTCGAAGTGTTGCGTCATGACGTCCTCCTGTGCGGGTGCAGCGAGGGAACGCGTGCGGGCGAGCCGCGTGCGAGGCCGGCGCGCGGTCGCGCGACGGCGAGCGCCTATGGTAGTCCTGTTGGCGTGCGCTCGCGAGCGCCGGCGGGGCCGAGGCGGCGACGCGTGCCCGGGCCCGGCCGTGCCCGCGCCGGCCGGTGTGCGATGCAAGCGGTCGCGACGCGTTGCGCCGGCCGCGTCAGTCCTTGCGCTGCCACTGACCGAACGACACCGGCCGGTGCGCGTCGGCGCGCGTGACGGTCACGTGATCGGGCTGGTCGTCGAGCGGAAACGATTCGGTGACGATCCGGTTCGAAAACACCCAGCCATGCGTGTGCGGGTCGTAGCGGAACGTCACGTAGTCGGTCCAGTGCTGTCCGCACGCGACGAAGTTCTGCACGGTGAAATAGCGGCCTTTCACCGCGAAGCCGTTGTCGGCGGCATCGTCGGGATCGAACGGATCGCACTGGCCGCCTTCGTTCGCGCGCAGCACGACCTGGTCGTTGCGCGCGGCGAGCCGGAATGCGTGGTCGGCCTGCTCCTCGAAGATCAGCAGCGGGCGCGGCGACGGCTGCTCGCGCGTATCGACCGCCCGGTGCACGACGACGAGGAAGCTGTGCCGTCCGTTGTCGAGATCCGGCCCGGCTTGCGCGAGCAGCGGCTGGTAGCCGGCCGGCAGCTGCGCGGCGATCGACTTCGGCAGGTCGGCCGCGCGGGCGTCGAGCGAAAGCGCGGCGAGCAGCGAGGCGAGCACGATGGGCAGGTGGAAAACGCGCATGACGGGGTGTCCGGTCGAAAAGAGAAAGGGTGGCCGATCGCGCGGGGCGACCAATCCCGCCCGGGAAACGCGGTGCCCGGCACCGGATGGAACGCGACGGGCGGCGCGGATCTCGATCATGGCGGGCGGCGCGAATGGCGCGACTGGCGGGAAAGAGGGCCAGCATAGCAGCGCCACGCGGCTTTCGGCCATGTGCAAAGCGTGCCAGAATCGACGGCTCGACCGTCGAACACGACATGCAGGCGCCGGCGCTTCGGCGTCGCCTACCAAGGAGACTTCGATGACCGCATCGGCTGCCGTACTCGCCATCCTGGCTGCGCTGTTTCTCGGCGCGATGATTCCGGGCCCGAGCTTCGTGCTGGTTGCCCGCAATGCGATCGGGCTGTCGCGCCGCGACGGGCTGGCCACCGCGCTCGGCATGGGCATCGGCGGCATCGTGTTCGGCGGCGTCGCGCTGGCCGGGCTCTATACGCTGCTGCAGGCCGTCGAATGGCTGTACGTGGGCCTCAAGGTGGCGGGCGGCGCGTACCTGATCTACATGGCGTCGAAGATCTGGCGCGGCGCCGACCGGCCGATCGCGATGGACGATCCGCGGGCGATGGGCGGCGGCAGCGCGCGCAAGTCGTTCTGGACGGGCCTCACGACTCAGCTCAGCAACCCGAAGACGGCGATCTGGTACGGCAGCATCTTCGCGGCGCTGCTCCCGCAGCATCCGCCGCTGTGGTGCTATCTGGCGCTGCCGCCGCTCGTGTTCGGCGTCGAGTTCGGCTGGTACACGATCGTCGCGCTGTGCTTTTCCACGCGCCGGCCGCGCGAGCTTTACCTGCGCGCGAAGAAGTGGGTCGACCGCGTCGCGGCCGGCGCGATCACGCTGCTCGGGCTGCGGCTGATCCTGAACGCGCCGAAAGCGGGAATCTGAGCGCTTCCATTCTTGATCCGCATCGCACGGCGGCCGGCCATTCCAGCGGCCGGCCGCCGGCGCGCACCGCGCGTCGGCATCAGGCTTCGCTGAACCGCTCCAGCAGCGCCGCGAACCGCGTGTCGTCGGGAAACCCCTTCACTTCATAACGCACCGGGCGATGCCCGGTGGCCGTCATCAGGTCGCCGCACGTGTTCAGCAGCTCGGCCATCGGCACGTAGGCCGACTGTCCGGTCGACTCGCGATGGAGCGCGACGATATCCGTCTCGGGCAGCAGCGTGTGCACGCCGTCGCTCCATACGCCGACGCTGAACAGGCTGCCGTCCTGGCGCTTGTACACCGAGTAGGTCGCCACGAAAACGTCGGTGCCGTCGCGTTCATGCACGTCGTCGAGGAGCATCCGCTGATCCTGGTAGTCGCCCGCGAGCTCGCCGATGCGCAGCGCGGCCAGCTTCGTTTCGAGCCCTTCCGGCACGAAACGCCGCCACGCGGTGCCGTCCCAGCGCAGCATCAGCGGCGGCAGCGGGCGCGGCTGCGCCTGCGCCTGTTCGGCGAGGTCGACCATGGCGGCGAGCCCGGCCGGATTGCGGTCGCCGGTGAGCAGCAGCACCGCGCGGTTCGGCGCCATCACGACCGGCGCGCCGGCGATCGGCTGCCGGTGGAGCAGGTCGGTCAGCAGCAGCCGCGCCGCGTCGTAGGAATCGTTGAATTGCGACAGGAACACGCCGTTCGGCAGCGCGGCCCACGGCGCCGACGATTCGGCCCGCAGGTTGTCGATCGCGATCTCGCATGCGTCGTCGAACGAGATGCCCCATTTGTCGAGCGTCGAGGTCGGCAGGCGCGCGATGTTGAACTCGCCGTCGTACGCGATGCCGATCTCGATGTTCTCGCACAGCGGCCGGAATGCCAGTTCCGTTACGCCGGGCTGCCCGGCCAGTTGCAGCGCGGTCACGCCGCGCTCCGTCGCGCTGCGGATCACGGGCCGCAGCTTCGCGCGTGCGGCGGAGAAATCCTCGGGGATCTCGTGCTGCATCATCGCGCTCGCCTGCCGTTTCAGCACGGTGTCGCGCTCGGACGGCTTCGCGGCCGCGTAGTCGCGGAACAGGTTGTGCAGGTTGATGATGTTCGACGGAGCATCCGACTGGACGAGACAGCCCTTCTCGTCCTCGTGGCGCCAGGTGCGCGTGTCGCCCGATGCGCGCAGCGTGGCGATCAGGCGTTCGGCGAAGGCCTGCGGGGTCGGCGGTTTGCCGAAACGGTCGCGCAGGCGCGTGACGAGGTTGGCAAGCATCGTGTGCGGTCGGGCCGGGCCCGTTTGTTGTCGTTGTGGGTCGGTGGCACCCGGTCTCGGGGGCGCAGCCCGCGGCCGGCACGCGTGGCCCGACGGGTGCTGAGATGGTAGCGCAACGTGGCGGGTCTCGGCGGCCCGAATGCGCAACCGGCGGGCGACGCAGTGGCGCGCAAGGGCGGCAGAACCGCCGCCGCAGCGGCCCTCGGCCGCCCTCCAAGCCTTGTGTGGCGGGCGTTCGCGAGTGCCGCACGCGCCACCGGGCGGCGGCGCTTCCCCGATTCTGGCGGTCGACCTCCCGGCGACGTGTAAACTGCTGCCTTTTTTGACGGTTTGCAGCATGGTGCAAGCACCTCCGCGCCCGGCGCTGAGCGGCCCGGCGCTCGTCCGGCTGCTCGCGCGCCTGGCCGATGCCGACGTCGCGGAATCCCGGCAGACGCTGTCCGACCGGCTGAGCCAGTGGCTCGGCTGGACCGACGCGATCACGCTGTCGTCCGCGCTGAATGCGAGCCCGCCCGGCGTCGCGGCCGGCGTGCGCGGCTACGACGCCGAGCGCGACTGCGCACGCGTGCGCCACGAGCTCGCGCAGGCGATCACGGCCACCAACCGGCCGCGTGCGCGGCGCCGGCCCGGCGATCCGCCGCCGCCGGCCGCCGACACGGCCGATTTCGCGGACTTCCGCCAGCGTTACCTGTCCCTGCAGCAGGACATGGAAACGGCGATCGGCCAGTTGCGCGGCCGCCTGCGGGTCGCGCTCGCCGCGTGCTCGTCCGGGATGGCGCGGCTCGCGACGCTCGACGCGATCATGGAGCGCGTGCTCGGTGCGCGCGAGCGCAGCCTGCTGTCGGCCGTGCCCGCGCTGCTCGGTACGCGCTTCGGGCGGCTGCGCGACGCGGAGCGGCAGGCGCTGGCCGATGCCGAAGCCGCGGCGGCAGCCGCAGCGGAATCCGCGGCCGCGGCCGATCCCGCCGATGACGGCGCGGCGATCGTCGACAGCCCGGCCGTCGCGGCGATCGTGCCCGGCGCATGGCTCGATACGTTTCGCGACGAGATGCAAAGCATCCTGCTTGCCGAACTCGAAGTCCGGTTTCAAACGGTAGACGGGCTGCTCGCGGCCCTTCGCACCTGCTAATCAACACGCTATGTCCAGAATTCGCCTTGATCTCGTTGTCTTCGTCGCCGGTCTGCTCGCTGTGGGCTGGATCGGCGTCGGCTATGTCGCGTCGAACCCGCTGGCGTCGGCCGTCACGCTGCTGATCGCCGCGTGCTATGTCGCCGGCGCATGGGAACTGCTGCGCTACCGGCAGGCCACCGCCACGCTGTCGCAGGCGGTCGCCGGCCTGGCCGAGCCGCCCGCGAAGCTCGACACGTGGCTCGACACGTTGCACCCGGGCCTGCGCGGTGCAGTGCGCGCGCGAGTCGAAGGCGCGCGCGTCGCGCTGCCGGGCCCGTCGCTCACGCCTTATCTCGTCGGCCTGCTCGTGCTGCTCGGCATGCTCGGCACGCTGCTCGGGATGGTCGTCACGCTGAAGGGCACGGGCGCCGCGCTCGAAAGCGCGACCGATCTCGACGCGATCCGCGCGTCGCTGATCGTGCCGGTGAAGGGCCTCGGCTTCGCATTCGGCACGTCGATTGCCGGTGTCGCGACGTCCGCGATGCTCGGCCTGCTGTCCGCGCTCGTGCGCCGCGAGCGGATCGACGCGGCCCAGCAGCTCGACGCGAAGATCGCGACGACGTTGCGCGTGCACTCGTCCGCGCATCAGCGCGACGAATCGTTCCGGCTGCTGCAGCGCCAGGCCGACGTGATGCCGGCGCTGGTCGACCGCCTGCAGACGATGATGACGTCGCTCGAGGCGCGCAGCGTCGCGCTGCACGATCGCCAGATCGAAAGCCAGCAAGCGTTCTTCGATCGGACCGAGCGCGCGTATGCGGGCCTCGCGTCGAATGTCGGGGACGCGCTGAAGGAAAGCGCCGCCGAAAGCGCGCGCGTGGCCGGTGCCGCGCTGCAGCCGGTCGTCGCCGCGACGATGACGGGGCTCGCGCAGGAGATGGCCGCGCTGCGTGACACCGTGACGGGCGCCGTGCAGCGTCAGCTCGACGGGCTGACGGACGGTTTCGAGAAGACCACCGGCAACGTGACGGCCGTCTGGAGCCGCGCGCTCGACGAACAGCGCCGTGCGGGCGATGCCGTCGCGCAGCAGTTGCAGACGACGCTCGGCCAGTTCACCGAGACCTTCGCGCAGCGTTCGACGGACCTGCTCGACGGCGTCGCGACGCGCCTCGAATCGACCGAAAGCCGCCTGTCGGATGCCTGGCGCGATGCGCTGGCGCGCCAGGAGCAGGTCGGCGAGACGCTGGCCAGCCAGCATGCGCGCGCGCTGGGCGAGGCTGCCGCGACGTTCGAACGCCATTCGGGCGCGACGCTTGCCGCGATGCGCGAGTCGCACGCGGGGCTGCAGACCGAGCTGGCCGCGCGCGACGAACAGCGCCTCACCGCATGGAACGAATCGCTGGTCGCGATGGCCGCGAAGCTGGGCGACGAATGGCAACGCGCAGGCGAGCACAGCGCGGGCCGTCAGCAGGAAATCTGCGACGCGCTGGCGCAAACGACGCGCGACCTG
>NZ_WIXR01000026.1:0-75624 GCF_019425585.1 Burkholderia sp. COPS
GCCGAGAGCGGCGCGATCGCGATCGGCGGCAAGGCGGAAGACGCGTATGTCTGATTCGGCGAGCGATCGCGCCGCTCTCGGCCAGGTTGCGCACGATCTGCAGGATGCGGCGCTGCTGCGTCTCGACTTCGGACACGCGTACCGGGCCGCGCGCGTCGAGATCCTCGGCGAGCAGTTCGGCCGCGCGCTGCGACATGTTCGCGAGGAACTTCTGGCGCAGCGCGGGCGGCGCGCCCTTCAGCGCGATGATCAGCGTTTCCGACTCGACTTCCTTGAGCACCATCTGGATCGCGCGGTCCTCGAGGTCGAGCAGGTTCTCGAACACGAACATCTGGTCGACGATCTTCTGCGCGAGATCCGCGTCGTACTGGCGCACGCTTTCGAGCACGCCTTCCTCATGCACGCTCGTCATGAAGTTCAGGATCTCGGCCGCGGTGCGGATGCCGCCCATCGGGCTGCGCTTCAGGTTGTCGCTGCCGGACAGCAGGCCCGTCAGCACGTCGTCGAGTTCGCGCAGCGCGGCCGGCTGGATGCCGTCGAGCGTCGCGATCCGCAGCATCACGTCGTTACGCAGGCGCTCGGTGAAGCACGACGCGATCTCGGATGCCTGGTCGCGGTCGAGGTGCACGAGGATCGTCGCGATGATCTGCGGATGCTCGTTCTTGATCAGTTCGGCCACCGCGCCCGAGTCCATCCACTTCAGGCCCTCGATGCCGCTCGTGTCGCTGCCCTGCAGGATGCGGTCGATCAGCACGCCGGCCTTGTCCTCGCCGAGCGCCTTGGTCAGCACCGAGCGGATGTAGTCGCTCGAATCGAGCGACAGCGCGGTGTGCTGCTCCGCTTCCTTCGCGAATTCCTGCAGCACGTCCTCGACCTGCTCGCGCGTGACGTTCTTCAGCGCGGCCATCGCGGCGCCGATCTTCTGGACCTCGCGCGGCGCGAGGAACTTGAATACCTGCGCGGCCTCTTCCTCGCCGATCGACATCAGCAGCAGCGCGCTCTTGGTCAAGCCTTCAGCGTTCATCGGACACCCAGTTCTTCACGACGGTGGCGACGATCTTCGGATCCTGGCGGGCGATCGAGCGCGCGTAGTCGAGGTTGCGTTCGTAACGGTTCTTTTCGCTTTCGAAACCGAGCAGCAGCGCGTCGGGTTCTTCGGCCTTCTCCGGCGCCGGCAGGCCGTCGAGCGCGACCGGATCTTCCGGCGCGGCGAGCGCCGCCGCGACCGGCTCGGGCGGCGGGAACGCGCGGCGCATCGCCGGGCGCACGAACATGAAGTAGAGCGCCGCCGCGGCCGCCGCGATGCCGAGCCACTTCGCGGCTTCCTTCGCCATCGCGATCATGTCGGGCTGGCGCCACCACGGCAGGTCGGCGTACGGGTCGCTCGCGGTCGAGAACGCGCTGTTCACGACGTTCACCGAGTCGCCGCGCTTCGCGTCGTAGCCCATCGCATCCTTCACGAGCTGTTCGACCTGCGCGAGCTTTGCCGGCGGCAACGGCTGCATCGTCACATGGCCCTTCGCATCGGCGACCGGCTGGTAGTTGACGACGACCGCGACCGACAGCCGCTTCACGCTGCCCATCGGCTGCTCGAGGTGACGGATCGTCTTGTCGAGCTCGTAGTTGGTCGTCTGGTCCTTGCGGTCGCTCACGGGCGTCGTCTGCGGCGCGTTCTGGCCGTTGCCGGCGACGATCGGCGCGGACGCCGGCTGCGGCGGCGTGTTCGACAACGCGCCCGGCACGCCCGACGCGCCGCCCTGCGCGAGCTCGGTCGCGCTGCTGGTCTGCTGGCTGCGGATCGCGGATTGCTGCGGATTGCCGTTCGGGCCGTAGCTTTCCGACGTCTGCTCGACCTTCGAGAAATCGAGATCCGCGCTGACCTGCGAGCGCGCATTGCCCGTGCCGAAGATCGGCGCGAGGATCGCGTCGATGCGCTTCTGCGTGTTGTGCTCGACCTGCTGCACGTACTTGAGCTGGCTCGCGTCGAGGCCGGATGCCGAGGCGGTCTGGGTCAGCAGGTTGCCGTCCTGGTCGACGATCGTCACGTTCTTCGCGGGCATGTCGGGCACGCCGGACGACACCATCCGCGTGATCGCCTGCACCTGGCCCTCGTCGAGCACGCGGCCCGGGTAGAGGTCGACGAACACCGACGCGCTCGGCGCTTCCTTGTCGCGCACGAACACCGACGGCTTCGGGATCGCGAGATGCACGCGCGCGCCGCGCACGGCGTTGATCGATTCGATGGTGCGCTGCAGCTCGCCTTCGAGCGCGCGCTGGTAGTTGATCTGCTCGGCGAACTGGCTGATGCCGAACTTCTGGTTGTCCATCAGCTCGAAGCCGACCGAGCCGCCCTTCGGCAGCCCCATCGCGGCGAGCTTCAGGCGCGTTTCATGTACCTGGTTCGACGGCACGAGGATCGCGCCGCCGGCATCGGCGAACTTGTAGGGAACGTTTGCCTGCTGGAGCGCGGCGATGATCGCGCCGCCGTCGCGATCCGACAGGTTGCTGTACAGCACGCGATAGTCGGGCGCGCGGCTCCACAGCACGAGCGCGGTGATCACGGCGACCGCGAACGCGACGGCGATCAGGAACGGCAGCTTCGGGTTGCCCTTCATCCGCGAGATGCCGGGAATGCGTTCCGCGAAGCCGCCAAGCCCGAAGTCCGCGCCTGCGCCACCCGCGCCCGGCAACGCGGCGGCCGCGGCGGCGCCGGGCGCCGGGCTGGCGAGGCCCGCGCGGGCGTCTGGGTTGATCAGCGAGTTGGCCTGCGAATCCATGCGTCGAGTTTCTCCGGAGCGGGACGACTGAGCTCGCTCGGACGAGCGGGCGGACAATGACACGATGCGATTATCGTGACCCGGGCCCGGTTCCGATCGACTGAAAAGAGCGGGGTTTCCCCCGTACTTTCTCGGCTTTGACGCGCGGCGCGCTGCTATCCTTTTTCGCGATCCGGCATGGTGCGCGTGGTGCGGCGCCGGCGGAACGCCCGGTGCGCCGGGTCTCTTCTCTCAGTTTTGGGGACAGCATGACTGCGAACGTCAGCGGAATCGGTTCGGTGTTGCAACAGATGCAGTCGATGGCCGCGCAGGCGTCCGGCGGCGTCGCGAGCCCGACGGCAGCGCTGGCCGGTTCGGGCGCGGCGACGGCCGGCACGTTCGCGAGCGCGATGAAGGCGTCGCTCGACAAGATCAGCGGCGACCAGCAGCACGCGCTCGGCGAGGCGCAGGCGTTCGAGGTCGGTGCGCCGAACGTCTCGCTGAACGACGTGATGGTCGACATGCAGAAAGCCAATATCGGCTTCCAGTTCGGGCTCCAGGTCCGCAACAAGCTGGTGAGCGCTTACAACGACATCATGCAGATGTCGGTGTGATGCGGCGGGCATCCGGGGACGGGTACCCGGCGACGGGCACCCGGGGGCGGCCATCCGGCGAAAGTTGTTCAGGGAAGGCCTCCGGGCCGGCGCCTTCGGCGCCCCGGCGGCAGGCTACGCTTGCCTAAAGCTTTTCAAATCCCTTCCGATAACTCCGGTGAAGGCCGCGTCGTGCGATGCACGGCGGCGGTTCCCGTATAGCCAACGCATAACAAGGAGAAGCGCATGTTTTCCCCAGGACACGCTGGAGCCAGTGCATACGCGCGTGTCGGCGTCGAGACCGGGGTGATGGGCGCCTCCCCGCACCGTTTGATCGCGATGCTGTACCAGGGCGCGCGGCAGGCGGTTGCGCTGGCGCGCATGCATTTGCAGCAGGGCAATGTGTCCGCGCGCGGCGATGCGATCGGCAAGGCGATCCGGATCGTCGAGAGCGGGCTGAAGGCATCGCTGAACCGCGACGCGGGCGGCGAGATCGCGGAACGGCTGGACGCGCTGTATGCGTATATCGGCCGGCGTCTGCTGGAAGCGAACGCGCAGGCGAGCGACGCGATGCTGGTCGAGGTCGACGGGCTGCTCGCGACGCTCGAGGAAGCATGGACGGGGATCGCCCCGGAAGTCGCGCGGATGGCCGCGCAACAGGCAGTGGAAGCATCGAGATGAATCGCAAGGCCGAATACTTCGCACGTTACGAGGCGCTCGCCGCCGTGTCGGGCCGGATGCTGGGCGCCGCCCGCAGCGCCGACTGGAGCGCGTTGCCGGGGTTGCAGGCCGAATTCATGGCACTCGTCGACGGGCTGAAGGAAGCCGATCCGGGCGTCGTGCTCGACGAATCGGATCTCGGCCGCAAGCTCGACCTGATCCGCCGCATCCTGGCCGACGACGCCGCGATCCGCGACCTCGCGAGCCCGGACGTCGCGCGGCTGTCCGCGCTGTTCGAGGCGCGGCGCTCGACCAAGGTATTGACCGATCTCTACCGCGCGCGCGGGTAGGGCCCGTTTCCAGGGAAGCCGGGAGGCGGGGAGACGGGCGCGGGGCGCACGAACCCGTTGCGGGAGGCGCGCAGTTCCCGCGGGCGGCACCGGCGTGCCGTTCCCGGATTCGCAACGATGTGGCTGAGGTGAGCAGGCTCCGATCATGACCGGTATCGACTCCGTTGCGGCCGCGCTGCTGGCGAGCCGCCTCGACAGCCTGCTGACCGGCACCGTATCGGCGCCCGCCGGCGGCGGCGCGACCTCGCAGGTCGGCACGCCGGGCACCGGCACGGCGCCCACGCCTTCGGCCGGCAGCCCGCCGGCCGCGCCGCCGGCCTCGACCCAGACCGCACTGTCCGATGTCGGGCGCGTGCTCGACGCAATCTCGCGGGCCGGTGGCGACTCGACGCCGGCCATTGCCGGGCGCGTGCCGCTGCTGCCCGATCCCACCGTGCTGCTCACCGATACGGCCTTGCCGGCCCGCGCGCCGGCCGCCTCCGATCCGGCTGCGTCTTCGACGCCGGCCGCCGCCGCGGCATCTTCCGCTGCGGCGGCGCGCGAAGCGGGCGCGGCCCTGCCGGTCGCGGCGCTGCGCGCAGCGCTCGCGCAGGCCGTGAGCGAAAGCGGCCTTTTCTACGAATCCCATCTGGCGCAGTGGCTGGCCGGCCAGCGCCCGCTCGCGGCGCTGATGCGCGAGCCGCAGGCACGCCTCGCGGCCGCGCTCGTGCCGGCCGACCCGGATGCCGCGCAGCACGGCTCGACCGATGTGCTCGACGAACTGCTTGCGCAGCGGCCGCCGCTGCCCGCGACCGCGCGGGCGACGGCGCAGCCGGGTACGCCGGCCCAGGGCGGCGCACCGGCACGCGATCCCGCGCAGGGCTTGCCGGCGGGCGCGCGGCACGGCGCGTCGCTGCCGCCCGATACGTTCGATCTGCTCGGCGAACGCCCTGATGTGCGCGGGACGCCCGCACAACCGGCCACCGCGTCGTCCGACTCCCAGGCGCAGACGCTGGCGACCGTGCATCCGGCCACCGTGCCGCTCGTCAGGCAGCAGCTCGACGCGCTCGCGACCGACCAGTTCCGCTGGACGGGCGAGGCGTGGCCCGGTGCGCGGCTCGACTGGACGATCGAGCCGGACGATCCGGGCAGCCGCTCGCCGCGCGGCGACGATGGCCCGGGAGACGGCATCGCATGGCGCACGCGCCTGACGCTGACGTTGCCGTCGCTCGGCACGGTCGACGCGGAACTGGTGCTGAACGGCACGCAACTGGTCGCGCGATTGCGCGCGAACCAGACGGGCGCCGACCGCCTCGCGCGGCACGAGGCCGCGCTGCGGCAGCGGCTCGAGGTGTCGGGGCTGAGGGTGGGAGGATTGTCGATCCGCGCGGTCGACGACGGCCCGGACGGCTTCGACCTGTTCGCAGCCCAGGCGGCCGCCGCCGCGTATGCGCGCGGTTCGGCCGGCGGCCCGGCGACGCATGCGCCGGATACCGACGACGAGGCGCTGCCATGAGCATGACGTCCCGCAAGCGCGCGGCCGCGCTCGTCTACGATCCGAAGGGCGGCGATGCGGCGCCGCGCGTGGTCGCGAAGGGCTACGGCGTGCTCGCCGAGATGATCGTCGCGCGTGCGCACGATGCGGGCTTGTACGTGCATACGGCACCGGAGATGGTGTCGCTGCTGATGCAGGTCGATCTCGACGACCGGATTCCGCCGCAGCTCTACCAGGCGGTCGCGGATTTGCTCGCGTGGCTGTACGCGCTCGACCGCACCGAGCCCGCGCCGGAAGACACCACACCGCGCTTTCCGCTGCCGCCGCTGCGCTGAATCGCCCGGCATCGCGCGACTTCTTACGAAATGCTGTCCTGGTCTTGCAAGGTCATTCGGGCGGCATTTTCCGGCTATCGGCCGGCATCGTGGCGCAACGCGCGCGCTTTGTCCGCCTTCTTGCTCTTGCCGGGCGTGCCGCGGCGCACCCGGATGGATTGAGCCGCCGGTTTGTTTGTGTAATGATATCCATTCTCATTTTCATGCTACCCGGGCGGCGCGCACGTTTTGCGCGCCGCCCGTTGTTTTGAACGAATGGAACCTTTCGCGTGAACGCGCCCGAAACAATCAATCCGCCCAGGACGGGTACTGCCCGCGCGGGCGTCACCGTGCTGCACCCGGCGGCGGCCCGCCCGCTGAGCGACGACGAACTGGCCGCGCGCCGCCAGCGCTCGCGCCGCGCGACCTTCATCAAGTGGCTGCGCAAGGTGCACGGCTGGGTCGGGCTGTGGGGCGCGGTGCTCGGGCTGCTGTTCGGCGTGACGGGCGTGCTGCTCAACCACCGCGCGCCGCCGCTGAAGATTTCGACAGGCGAGCCGCAGGTCGAGGAGATGCAGATCGCGCTGCCCGATCCGGTGCCGAAGACGCCCGCCGCGATGACGAAGTGGCTGCAGCACGAGCTGAATTTCGACGGCAAGCCGGGGCGCATGCGCAAGGAGGCCGCGCAGCCCGTTGCGTGGGGCGACAAGCGCGTGATGCAGCCGGAGCACTGGCAGTTCGGCCTGTTCGGCCCGCACCAGAACCTGCAGGCCGAATACTGGGTCGGCAACGGCTACGTCTCGGTGAAGCGCACGGGCAACACGTTCCTGACGACGCTGAACAACCTGCATCGCGGCGTCGGGATGAATCTCGGCTGGGTGCTGCTGATGGACACGATCGCGGGCTCGCTGATCCTGCTGTCGCTGACCGGCGTGCTGCTGTGGACCGAGCTGAACAAGCGCCGCACGGTCGGCGTCGTGCTGGTGGCCGGTTCGGTCGCCGCGGCGCTTGCCGCCGGCCTGACCTGACCGGCGGGCGCGCCGGCCGGCCGCCGGCGCGTGCGCTGTCGTCAGTTTCGTCGGCTTCGCCAGTTTCGTCGGCTTAGCCCGTCGCGGCCGCGTATCCCGCGCGACTACCCGCCGATCAGAGGCCGCACGCCGCGCCGCTGTTCGCCGCGATCTCCCGCGCGGCCTTCGCGCCCTCGACCTGCAGGATCGTCGGCAGCGACACATGGTTCTTCGCGGCGGTGATCTCGGCGAGGATCGAGATCGCGATTTCCGGCGGCGTCCGGCTGCCGATGTAGATGCCGGCCGGCCCGTGCAGCCGGGCCAGTTCCGCTTCGCTCAGGTCGAATTCGCGCAGCCGTTCGCGCCGCGCCGCGTTGTTGCGCCGCGAGCCGAGCGCGCCCACGTAGAACGCGGGCGTCTTCAGCGCCTCCATCAGCGCGAGATCGTCGAGCTTCGGATCGTGCGTCAGTGCAATCACGGCCGAACGCGCATCGAGGTTCATCTCGAGCACCGTATCGTCGGGCATCGTGTGCACGACGCGCGTGCCCGGCACGTCCCACGCATCGGTGTATTCCTCGCGCGGATCGCATACCGTCACCTGGTAGTCGAGCCCGACCGCGATCTGGCACAGATAGCGCGACAACTGGCCGGCGCCGATCACGAGCATCCGGTAGCGCGGCCCGTGGATCGTCACGAGCCGCTCGCCGTCGAACGCGAGCCCGTCGGCGGCCTGCGCGGGTGACAGCGATGCGCGGCCCGTCGCGAGCGTCATCGTGCGCGTGACGAGGCGCCCGGCCTCGACTTCCGCGCACAGCGCGGTTATCCCGCTGTCGCGCGTGAGCGGCTCGAGCACGAGCTGGATCGTGCCGCCGCAAGGCAGCCCGAAGCGATGTGCTTCCTCGGCCGTCACGCCGTACTTGAGCGCTTCCGGGCGCGCGTCGGCCGCGATGCCGCTCGCATGCACGCGGGCGATCAGGTCGTCCTCGATACACCCGCCGGACACCGAGCCGACCACGAGCCCGTCCTCGCGGACCGCGAGCATCGCGCCTTCGGGGCGGGGCGACGAGCCCCAGGTCTTCACGACCGTCACGAGCAGCACGCGGCGCCCTTCTTCGAGCCAGCGCGCGCTGGATTTCAATACATCGAGATCGACGCTTTCCATCATCTTCTTCCTGTTGCCGGGCGCACCCGTCGATGCGGGCCGCCGTTCGATGGCGCGATTATGAACCGGCCGCGACAAGCGTGCAGGGACGGGGGAAGGCGCAAAACGGGGAAGGGGAGGCGCGCAGCGGCGGGGAAGGCGAGCGGGACGGCCCGTGCCGGGCCGTCGGCAGGTTGCCGGGCGGACGCATCCGCCCGGCGGGGCGATGCGTCAGAGCGAGCCCAGGTACTGCGTCAGGTTGCGGATGTTGTTGTCATACGCGCTCGGCGAGCCAAGCTCGACGCCGCCGCTGCGCACGTAATACTCGAACGGCACGGAGCGGGTGCCGAAGAACGGCAGGAAATTGTCCGGCTGCAGCGTCGTGCCGTTCAGGCCGATCGCCCAGTTCCGCGACTTGTACAGCTCGAGCTCGCGGATCGTCGCCTGGACCTGGTTTGTCTCCGACGCGCGAATCGCGGCGATGTGCTGCGTCAGCGTCTCGATGTTCGCCTGGTATGCGCTCGGCTCGCCGACCGAGACGCCACGCGCGCGGACGTAGTAGCTGAACGGCAGGTTGCGTTCGGTGAAGAACGTGAGGAAACCATCCGGCGCGAGCGTATCCCCGTTCAGCCCGATCGCCCAGTTCTTGCTTTGATAATCCCTGAGCCCCGCAATCGTCTGGTTGGTCGCGCTGATTTCGACCTTCGCCGTGACGTTGACCAATGTATTGCTCATGACAGACCTCTCTGGTTCTTGTTGAACTTCGGACAGGTGCAGCGACATGCCTCCCCTCGGAGGCAATTCAATACCAGCGACCGGATTATCCGGCTTTAAATGTCGTTAATTAAAAAGATGCTGAAAATTCGTCCGTGAACACGCAATGAATTTCTGTTTGATGGAAATGCGATTCGATGAAGCCGATTGCATCGCGTTGCGCTCATGCTGCGGCGAATTCCCCGTCTGACGCAGGCTGGGCGGGTGTGTGCGGCCGGCCGACCTGAATACTAGTTTGGCGAATGAAGGAGTTCAATGTCGTTTGCGAGATTATTTTCTTCTATTCATATTCAATTCAATTGAATTACATTTTTCATCGATTAATTTGTCGATCCGAATCGAATATACCGGTATTCGGAAAACAGCCGATGAAAACGGGAACTGCCGCGCGAATCGTTGCGGGAAACGCAACGCGGCGGCGTGACGGGCGAGGGAGAGGAGAGGAGGGGGCGGGGCCGGATGGCGGCCCCGCGGATGCGCATCGTGCCGCGTGCGGCACGGCGGCGCTCAGTGCGCGTCGTGGTGACCGTGCGCGAGCTTCGAGTGGTGACGCGAGTACAGGAAGTAGATCACGAGGCCGATCACGAGCCAGATGCCGAACGCGGCC
This sequence comes from Burkholderia sp. COPS, assembly GCF_019425585.1. Taxonomy (NCBI): domain Bacteria; kingdom Pseudomonadati; phylum Pseudomonadota; class Betaproteobacteria; order Burkholderiales; family Burkholderiaceae; genus Burkholderia; species Burkholderia sp. COPS. The sequence continues at coordinate 9,677 of NZ_WIXR01000026.1, forward strand.
CACGTGACGGGCTGCAGGTTCAGCATCAGGAACAGGCACGATGCGACCGCGAGGATCGGCACGACCGGTACGCCGGGGCAGCGGAACGCGCGTGGCAGGTCGGGGTGCGTGCGGCGCAGCACGAGCACCGCGATCGACACCATCGAGAACGCCGCGAGCGTGCCGATGTTGATCAGCTCGGCGAGCACGTTGAGCGGCACGAGCGCGGCGATCAGCCCGAAGAACAGGCCGACGAGCCAGGTCGTCAGGAACGGCGTCGCGAAACGCGGGTGCACGCGCGACAGCGTTGCCGGCAGCAGCCCGTCGCGCGACATCGCGAAGATCACGCGCGTCTGGCCGTAGCTCATCACGAGGATCACGGTCAGCATGCCGAGCACGGCGCCGAGATCGATGAAGCCCGCCACCCACGTCTCGCCGGCGACCTGCAGTGCATACGAGATCGGGTGCGAGATGTTCGCGTACTGCGCCGACGGCACGATGCCGGTCGCGACCGCGGCGACCGTCACGTACAGCACCGCGCACACCGCGAGCGACGCGATGATGCCGATCGGCAAATCGCGTTTCGGATTCTTCACTTCCTCGGCCGCCGACGACACCGCGTCGAAGCCGATGAACGCGAAGAACATCACGGCCGCCGCGCCGAACACGCCGTTCCAGCCGTGCGGCATGAACGGCTTCCAGTTCGCGGGCGTCACATGGAACACGCCGACCGCGATCACGAGCAGCACGACCGACACCTTGATGAACACCATGATGTTGTTGATGCGGGTCGACTCGCGGATGCCGATCGACAGCAGCGTGGTGATCACGATCATCACGAGGAACGCGGGCAGGTTGAACCACGTGACGACACCCGGCACCGCGCCGGGCGCGGCCGTCAGCACGGTGGGCAGCGTCAGTCCGAAGCCCTGCAGCAGCGACTGCAGGTAACCCGACCAGCCGACCGACACGGCCGACGACGCGAGGCCGTATTCGAGCATCAGGTCCCAGCCGATGATCCACGCGACGAGTTCGCCGAGCGTCGCGTACGAGTACGTGTAGATCGAGCCGGCGACGGGGATCGTCGACGCGAATTCCGCGTACGACAGCGCCGCGAGGCCGCATGCGATCGCGGCGATCACGAACGACAGCATCAGCGCGGGGCCGGCCTGCACGGCGCCGGTGCCGGTCAGCACGAAGATGCCGGTGCCGATGATCGCGCCGATGCCGAGGAAGGTGAGGTCGATCGCGCCGAGCGCTTTCTTGAGCCCGGCGGCCTGCGCGCCGGCGATCATGCGATCGACGTTTTTCTTGCGGAAGAGAGACATTGCGGATGAATCGCCAGCGCGCGCGGGCGCGATAGCGCTGACTGAGTGAAAACCCGCAATTTTAGCCGATTTGGCGCGCAAGACTCGCTGCGGCGCAGCGGTGTACCGCGAAATCGTCCGATAAAACAAGCGCTTGCGCGCCCAAAGGCGGGGCGGCGGACGGCACTCGGCGGCGGCGCGGCATGCGCCGCGTCGCCGGGTCGGGCCAGGTGAGTCGGGCCGGGCGGGGAAATCAGGCGCCGGCCGTGGGCGCCATGTCGACGAGCTGGTTGCTCATCACGTAAAACGTGAGTTCCGCATTGTTCGACAGCCGCATCTTCTCGAGCAGCCGCGACCGGTACACGCTCACCGTCTTCACGGACAGCGACAGCGTGTTCGCGATATCGGTGAGCCGCTTGCCCGACGCGAGCATGCAGAGCGTCTGGTATTCGCGGTCGGACAGCTTCTCGTGCGGCAGCGGCTCGTTCTCGAACGACACGTATTCGGCGAGCGCCTCGGCCATCGCGGGGCTCACGTACTTGCGGCCGGCCGCGACCTGCTGGATCGCGCCGATCATCTGCGCCGCGTTGACCGTCTTCGACAGGTAGCCGGCGGCACCGGCCTTCAGCGCGCGCACCGCGTACTGATCCTCGCGGTACATCGAGAACATCAGCACCGGCGTGCGCGGCAGCTTGCGCTTGAGGCGCTTGAGCACTTCGATGCCGTTCGTGTCCGGCAGCGAGATGTCGAGCAGGATCGCGTCGAATTCCTGCTTGTCGACGGCGGCCATGGCGTCGCCGCCGTTCTCGGCCTCGGTGACGTCGCGCGCGACGCCACGGTCGATCAGCAACTGGCGGATCCCTTGCCGGACGATCGCGTGATCGTCCACGAGCAGGATGTTCAGGCTCATGACGACCTCACGAAAGCGACGCGCGGCGGGCCGTGACGGGCACCGCGAGCAGCGAATCCCAGGCGAAGCGCGCGGTGACGCGCGTGCCGTGGCCGGCTTCCGGCGTGGCCGTCTCGAAGCTGCCGCCGAACGCCTCGCAGCGGGCGCGCATGCCGGCGAGACCGTAGCCGCTGCGGCGGCTGCGGGGGAAACCGGTACCATCGTCGGAGATAATCAGTGACAGATGCGTGCCGTCGGTGACGATCCGCACGTCGACCGACGTCGCGCGGGCGTGCTTCGCGACGTTCGACAACGCTTCCTGCGCGACGCGGAACACCGCGAGCGCGCCGGCGCCGGCGACTTGCGTCAGGCGCGCATCGGCTGCGCACACGAAGCTGGTGCGCAGGCCCGTGCGTGCCGCATGGGTGTCGACCCACGACGACAACGCGCCGACCACGCCCGCGTCGAGCGCCGGCGTGTCGCGCTCGTCGATCAGCCGGCGATTCGCGTCGGTTGCGGCGTCGAGCGCCTGCTGCGCCAGCTCCAGCGCGCGCAGGCAACCGTCCGGCGCGTCGGCCGGCAGCCACGTTTGAACGTTTGCGAGCGCGAAACGCGCGGCGGTGAGTTCGGCGCCGAGTCCGTCATGCAACTCACCGGCCAGGTGGCGGCGAGCGGCTTCGTCGGCGGCGAGCAATTGGGCAGACAGCGCTGCGATCCGCGCGGCGGAGGCGCCGCGTTTCGGCGCGGCGTCGGCAATGGGCGGAGTCGCGGCGCAGCCCGGCACGAGCTGTTGCGACGGGAACGGGGCGTGGGCGCCCAAAGGCGCGTTAAGCGACGTATCCATGACTCTCCCTGCTGTCAGAAAGCGGTTCAGACACCGGCTGGCTGCGTGGATCGGCTGCCGTTTCGAAGACAGTCGCCGCCAGAGAATCGCACCCTGCCGAGGTAACAAAAGTTACGTCTTGTAACACTTGCATCCGACCCTTCCACTCTCATCCGAACGGCAACCACGCGCGGCGAATAATATCTCAAAATTTCCGAAAAGGTCATGTCGGGCGGACATTTAAGGGTAAATGTGAATAATCGGAATGAACGTGTTGTAGGAAAAACACTGACACCCGAGCGCCGGACGATGACGTATCCAAATGTAACTATTTGAGATGGGATGATCCCAATTTGTTACGAATTCGCCAAGTAGGGACGAAAAAAAACCGGAGCTTTCGCTCCGGTTCTTGATGACGCGCAAATCTGGGGACCGATCAGTCCACGAATGCGCGTTCGATCACGTAGTGGCCCGGCGCGCTGTTCTTGCCTTCGACGAGGCCGGCCTGCTTCAGCAGGTCGGTCGTGTCCTTCAGCATCGCGGTGCTGCCGCACAGCATCACGCGGTCGTTTTCCGGCGAGAACGGCGGGACGTCGAGATCCGTGAACAGCTTGCCCGTCGCGATCAGGTCGGTGATCCGGCCTTCGTTGTCGAACGCTTCGCGCGTGACCGTCGGGTAGTAGACGAGCTTTTCCTTGATGATGTCGCCGAGGTACTCGTGGCCCGGCAGGTCGTGCTTGATGTAGTCCATGTACGCGAGCTCGCCCTTCAGGCGGCACGTGTGCGTCAGGATCACCTTGTCGAAGCGTTCGTAGATGTCCGGATCGCGGATGATCGACATGAACGGCGCGAGGCCCGTGCCCGTCGACAGCATCCACAGCGTCTTGCCCGGCAGCAGGTTGTCGGCAACCAGCGTGCCCGTCGGCTTCTTGCCGATCAGCACCGTGTCGCCCACCTTCAGGTGCTGCAGGCGCGACGTCAGCGGGCCGTTCTGCACCTTGATGCTGAAGAATTCGAGATGCTCTTCGTAGTTCGGGCTGACGATCGAGTAGGCGCGCGCGAGCGGCTTGCCGTCGACTTCGAGGCCGACCATCGTGAATTCGCCGTTGTTGAAGCGCAGGCTCGCCTCACGGGTGCAGGTGAAGCTGAACAGCGTGTCGGTCCAGTGATGGACGGATTGGACGGTGGCGGTGTCGTATTTGCTCATGGCTTTGAAAACGGACGCGCGTAGCGAACGCGAGTAACGGGCCCAAAAACGGGCAAAAAAACCGAGTGCGACGGCCCGATCGAGGATCGGCCGGCCGGCGCGTCGGACACGCGCCTTCTCGATGACAGACGATTGAGGAACTCGTTATTTTACCCTGTTGGCGCGGATCGCGGGCTTGACCCCCGCGGCTGCGCGGATTTGGCGCAACGAATTATTTCAATCTGCTTTCAGTTTTCAGCGCTCGGCCGCGAGTTTCGCGCCGAGGCCGACGAGCGCCACGCCGCACAGCGCGTCGAGCGGGCGCCGCACGCGCCGGTAGCCGCGCTGCGCGCGCGGGCTCGCGAACAGGTACGCGACGCACGAATACCAGCCGGCCGACAGCGCGCCGATCGTCACCAGCACCGCGCCGTTGAACCACAGCGGCACGTGTGCGGGCAGCATCGCGGCGAACACGCTGGTCCAGAACGCGCACGATTTCGGGTTCGTCAGGCACGTGAACAGGCCGCTGCGATACGCGCGCAGGTAGTCGCGCGCGTGCGGCGCGGCCAGCGGTGCGCGTTCGTCGGGCGCATCGGCCGGTGCCGCGTCGCGGCGCACGCCCGAGCGCAGCAGCTTGAGGCCGAAATACACGAGGTACACGGCACCGCCGATCCGGATCGCCTCGTACAGCCATTCGACCTGATGCAGCACGGCCGCGAGGCCGAGCATCGCGAGCGAGGCCCAGGCGACCGACGCGGTGCCGACGCCGAGCGCCGACGCGGCGCCGAGGCTGCGCCGCCCCGCGAGCGACAGTTGCGAAATCATGAAGAAATTCGGGCCGGGGGTGATCGCGGCGACGAGATAGACGACGGCGATTTGCAGCAGGATCGGCAGGTAGGTCATGGCGGCGCGGCCCGGCGGCGGGCGCGGGAGGAACGGGCAAGCCGTTAATGTAGCGCGCGCCGCGCGGCCGCGCTTTCGCCGGGGGCGACCGGAGGCGTGATCGACTCGCGGTCGCGGTCGTTGTTGCGAGCGTTTTGCGGTCGTTTCGCGGCCGTATAGCCGTTATTACGGATCGAGACGCAGGCGCGCGATATACGGCAGGTGGTCCGACAGCCACGCGGCCTCGCCGGACGGCGCGCGCCATTCGAGCGGCGTCAGCCCGCGCACGAACATCTTGTCGAGCGCGAGCGCCGGCGAGAACGCGGGGAACGTGCGGCCCGATTCGCCGAGCAGCGTCGCGACCTCGGACAACCCGATCTCGCCGAACAGCGCGACCGAATCGTTGCGCCAGTCGTTGAAGTCGCCGGCCAGCATCAGCGGGCCGTCGCCCGCGTTGCGCACGATCCAGTGCGCGATCCAGTGCATCTGGCGCAGCCGCGCGGCGCGCGTGAGCGCGAGGTGCGCGCACAGCAGCGTGACCGGTCGCGCGCCCGCGAGCGTCGCCCGCGCGACCAGCAGCCCGCGCCGCTCGAAGCGGTGCGCGGAGATGTCCCAGCGGCCGCCGAGGTCGAGCGGATGCGGCGACAGGATCGCGTTGCCGTGCCGCCACGACGGCTTGAACACGTTCGGCCCGAGCGCGATCTGCCAGTCGAGCGCTTGCGCGATCTCGGTGGCCTGGCAGTGCCACACGTCGTCGACCGCGTCGTCCATCGGCGCGCCGAAGCCGGGAGCGAGCATCGGGCGCGGCATGCGGCGCGCCATCGCTTCCTGCAGGAAATACACGTCGGCGTGCGTCGACTGCATCCAGTTGCGCATCGCGTTCCACGCGGTGAAGCCGAGCGGCGAGCGGCCCTTGTGCAGGTTCCAGCTCACCGCGGTGATTTCGTCGGGCGCGGCGTGCGGTTCGGCGAACGGCAGGGAGAGAGCGTCGGCGGACATGACGCTCAATCCTTCGCGACGTGCGCACGCACGCGGTACACGAGGTGCGGACGCTGCTCGACGAGCGTCCAGTCGGTCCACGCGTCGGCGCCGACCGTCAGGCCCGGGTGGCTCGCGACGATTTGCCGCGGCGACGCGGGTATGCACGGATCGCTGCGCGTCGCGTTTTCGTCGTCGAGCGTTTCCTGCACGTCGAGCGCGAGCGACACGGTGTTCGCGCCGGCATCGACGGTGAGCGGCGCGACCGTCACCGAGCGCGAGCGCTCGGTCGGCACGACGCGCGCGGCATTGCCGCAGCCGACCGGCACGGCGGACGGATAGCGATGGGTATCGGTGCGGGTCTGACCCACGGTGGTGCGCTGCTGGAACGTGTCGATGGTCTGACCGTCGCGTACCACCTGGATCTCCCACGCGACGGAGGCCGGCGCGGGGCTCTGCGCATGGGCGGCGAGCGCGATGCTCGCGAGCAGGACGGCCAGGCCGTGTTTCAGCATGAAACGTCTCCGGGAACGCGCGATAGCGGGGAACGGACGCACATCTTACGCCCGATCGATTTCGGTCGTGATGTGACAGGACGCGTCGCGACAGGTTCGCCGCACGATGCGGTCCTGTTCGAAAGGTAGGGCCGCGTCATGCGTTTTCAACCGAAAAAACTCGCGAACTCCGCGACGCTCGCGCGCTCGGTGACGAGGCGGTTCTCGATCGCGTCGGGGTCCGCATGGCCGAGCGACATGCCGCAGACCAACTGTTCGTTGGCGGGAATGCCGAGGTGTTCGGCGATGATCCGGTGAAACGGCACGAACGCGGCCTGCGGGCAGGTATCGAGCCCGCGTGCGCGCGCGGCCGTCATCACGCCTTGCAGGAACATCCCGCAGTCGAGCCATGCACCGTGTGTCATCACGCGGTCGAGTGTGAAGAACAGCGCGACCGGCGCATCGAAGAAGCGGAAGTTGCGCGCGTGCTGCGCATGCATGCGCGCCTTGTCGTCGCGGCCGATGTTCAATAGGCCGTACAGGTCCCAGCCGACCTTGCGGCGCCGGTCGATATACGGCGACACCCATTCGCGCGGGTAGTAGTCGTACTCGGCGACGTATTTCTCGTCGCGCGCGGGATCGTCGTGGGCCGCGGTGAGCGCGGCGGCGAGCGCGTCGCGCGTGGCGCCCGTCGCGACGTACACGCGCCACGGCTGGATGTTGGTGCCCGACGGCGCGCGGCTCGCGGCTTCGAGGATCGCCTCGAGCGTGTCGCGCGGCACGGGCGTCGGCAGGAACGCGCGGATCGCACGGCGCGACGTGAGCGCCGCGTCGACGGCGCCGGTCGCATCGGCATCGACGCGCGGGAAAGCAGTGGGGACGGACATCGGCATACCTTCGGGGCGAGATCCGACGCGCCGCGCGGGCGCGGTCGGCCGGGCCGGTGCGGCGGGTGGGTGAACCGACGATCATACGCCGCGGTGCGCTGGCGTGCAGCGCGCGCGGGTGTTAGCAGCACACGCGCGTGGCTGCTTGCTTGCGCGGGAATACGGGATCGCTACACTGAAATCGTAAGGGTCTGATGATCGTGTGACAGCAAGCGGCAGCGAGGTTGGTATGACGACGGCGATGGTGAAACAGGAACTGGCGGTGGCGTCCTTCAGCACGGTGTACGACCTCGAGCAGGTCGAGACGGCGCTGAGCGACCTGAACGAGAGCGCGAGCGACGCACTGCGCGCCACCTACGAGAAGATGCTCAAGACGGGCAATCTGCGCTTTTGCGTGAAGCCGAACCGGATGCCGTCGTTCGACGCGCTCGGCGAGGCATTGCCCAATTTCGCCGAGCCGCTCGACGACGTGCGCAAGCAGATCGCGCTGTGTCTCGAAACGGACGACCGGCTCGAACTGATGCCGATCCTGCTGCTCGGGCCCCCGGGCATCGGCAAGACGCATTTCGCGAAGGCGCTCGCGCAGCTGCTCGGCACCGCTTACCACTACGTGCCGATGAGTTCGCTGACGGCCGGCTGGATCCTGTCGGGGGCGTCGTCGCAATGGAAGAACGCGAAGCCCGGCAAGGTGTTCGATGCGCTCGTGAACGGCAGCTACGCGAACCCGGTGATCACGGTCGACGAGATCGACAAGGCCGGCAGCGACGCGCAATACGATCCGCTCGGCGCGCTGTACGCGTTGCTCGAGCACGACACCGCGCGCGCGTTCATCGACGAATTCGCGGAAGTGCCGATCGATGCGGGCAACGTGATCTGGATCGCGACCGCGAACGATGCGCATGCAATCCCGGAGCCGCTGCTCAACCGGATGAACGTGTACGAGATCGAGCCGCCCGATGCGGCCGGCGCGCGCCGGATCGCGCAGACGATCTACGACGAGATCCGCACGTCGCATGCGTGGGGGCGGCGCTTCCCGGAGACCCTGGGCGGCGACGCGCTCGACGTGCTGGCCGCGACACCGCCGCGCACGATGCGCCGCGCGCTGCTGCACGCGTTCGGCGCCGCCCGGCTCGACGGGCGCGACGCGATCGGGCCGCGCGACATCCGGGCCGACGAGGGCGCCGCGAAGCGCCGGCCGATCGGCTTCTGAACCGGCGGCGCGGGCACGGCGGCGGCATGCGCGCGCCGCGCCGTACGGCGTGCACCGTGTCGCCGCGACGCGGTGCGCGACCTTCGGCAAGCGGGAGAACCGGGACGTACAATTCTCTTCTCTCCCCTCGACGCGCTAGCGGCGCGAAACGTCATGGAGCAGATGGATTGTGTCGTGATCGGCGCGGGCGTCGTCGGTCTTGCGATTGCGCGCGAACTGGCCGCGCGCGGGCGTGAAACGCTCGTGCTCGAGGCCGCCGATGCGATCGGCACGGGTACGAGCTCGCGCAACAGCGAAGTGATCCATGCGGGGCTCTACTATCCGCGCGGGTCGCTGAAGGCGACGTCGTGCGTGCACGGGCGCGACCTGCTGTACGAATTCTGCGAGACGCATCACGTGCCGCACCGGCGCACCGGCAAGCTGCTCGTCGCCACCAGCGTCGCGCAGGTGAAGCAGTTGAAGGCGATCGCCGCGCGCGCGGCCGAGAACGGCGTGCTCGACCTGATGCCGCTCACGCGTGCCGAGGCGCAGACGCTCGAGCCCGCGCTCGAATGCGTCGAGGCGTTGTTCTCGCCGTCCACCGGCATCGTCGACAGCCACCAGCTGATGCTCGCGCTGCTCGGCGACGCCGAGCGCGACGGCGCCGTGTGCGCGCTGAAATCCCCGGTCGAATCGATCGACGTGCTGCGCGGCGGGCGCTTCGTCGTGCGCACGGGCGGCGACGCGCCCGCCGAGATCGAGGCCGCGTGCGTGATCAACAGCGCGGGCCTCGGCGCGCAGGCGCTGGCGCGCCGCACGCGCGGCCTCGACCCGCGCTGGGTGCCGCCGCTCTATCTCGCGCGCGGCAATTACTTCAGCCTGTCGGGCCGCGCGCCGTTCTCGCACCTGATCTACCCGATGCCCGATCGCGCGGGGCTCGGCGTGCACCTGACGCTCGATCTCGGCGGGCAGGCGCGCTTCGGCCCGGATGTCGAGTGGTGCGATTCGCTGCGCTACGAAGTCGATCCGGCGCGTGCGACCGCGTTTTACGCGTCGATCCGCTCGTTCTGGCCGGGCTTGCCCGACGACGCGCTGCAGCCGGCCTACGCGGGCATCCGGCCGAAGCTCGCGGGGCCCGGCGAGCCGCCGGCCGATTTCATCGTGCAGGGCGCCGCGCAGCATGGCGTGCGCGGGCTCGTGAACCTGTTCGGCATCGAGTCGCCGGGGCTCACCGCGTCGCTCGCGCTCGCGCAGCGCGTGGGCGACATGGCGGCTTACCGCTGATGTGGCGGGCGTGTAGCGGGCATGTCGCGTGTGCGTGTCGGCCAGGTTGCAGGCACGTGGCAGCCGTGTGAAATTCCTTATCTCTGGAATTTCGGCGCGCACATTTATTCGCTTGAGCGTTATTCTGTCGAACGGCTGTCGCCAGAACAGCTTTCAAACCGATAACGTTGGAGCGAGTCCCCCATGAAAACATCCCGTCGGAGTTTCCTGATTACGAGCATTGGTGCCGTGTCCGCGCTGGCGCTGTCGCGCGAAGCGCTGGCCGATGCACCGATGCTGTCGGAAACCGATCCGACCGCCGTGGCGCTCGGCTACAAGGCCGATGCCACGAAGGTCGACAAGACGAAGTACCCGAAATACGCAGCGGGCCAGGATTGTGCGGCCTGCATGCTGTACCAGGGCAAGAAGGGCTCGGCCTCGGGCCCGTGCGGCGCCTTCCCCGGCAAGCAGGTGTCGGCGAAGGGCTGGTGCAGCGCCTTCTCGAAGATGGGTTGAGGCCCGTGCGGCATCGTGCGATGCCGCATTGTGGCGAAAACCGCAAAACGCCCGCCCTCGAACGATGGCGGGCGTTTTTTATTGCTTGAAAACGGTTCCGTCGCTTTCTACACTCGCTGCAAACCAGCGCGCCGCGGGCACCCCGCGCACCGCGCCGCCCGACACGGCGTACTGACGAGGACGAGGCACGCATGGCGACGATTGCGAATTCAACGAAAACGATTCGGCCCGAGCGTGCGCTGAACCGCCGCGCGGTGTTCGCCGCCGTGATCGGCAACGCGCTCGAGTGGTACGACTTCACCGTGTTCGGCTTCATGACGGTCGTGATCGCCGAGCTGTTCTTCCCGACCTCCAGCGAATATTCGTCGCTGCTGCTGACGACGGCGACGTTCGGCGTCGCATTCTTCATGCGCCCGATCGGCGGCATCGTGTTCGGGCTGTACGCGGATCGCGCCGGCCGCAAGGCCGCGCTGTCCCTCGTGATCCTGTTGATGACGGGCGGCATCTTCCTGCTCGCGGTCGCGCCGCCCTACGCGGCGATCGGCATCGGCGGGCCGATCCTGATCGTGCTGGGCCGCCTGCTGCAGGGCTTCTCCGCGGGCGGCGAATTCGGCAGCGCGACGGCGCTGCTGATCGAGGCCGCGCCGTTCTCGAAACGCGGCTTCTACGGCAGCTGGCAGATGGCGAGCCAGGCGGCCGCGCTGCTGATCGGCGCGCTCGTCGGCGCGGCCGTCACGCGCGGGCTGTCGCACGATGCACTGCGCAGCTGGGGCTGGCGCGTGCCGTTCATCCTCGGGCTCGTGATCGGCCCGATCGGCTTCTACATCCGCCGCCATCTCGCCGATTCCGAAGCGTTCCTGCATGCGCAGCAGAACGCGCGCCGCGCGACGCTCGGCGAAGTGTTCACGCGCCACCCGCGCGAGGTGCTGTGCGGGCTCGGCTCGGTGATCGCGCTGACGGTGACGATCTACGTGCTGATCAGCTATCTGCCGACCTTCGCGGTGAAGCAGCTGAAGCTGCCCTACGCGGAATCGTTCTACGCGGTGATCGCCGGCAACCTGCTGCTGATGGTGCTGTCGCCGGTCGCGGGCGCGTGGTCGGACCGCATCGGCCGCAAGGGGCTGTCGCTGTGGTCGCTGGTGCTGACGCTCGCGCTGATGTATCCGCTGTTCGCGTGGCTCGACGCGGCGCCGAGCATCGCGCGGCTGATCGCGGTGCAGGTCGTGCTGTCGATCACGCTCGCGGGCTACTACGGGCCGTTCGGCGCGATGATCGCCGAACTGTTCCCGGCCAACGTGCGCTCGACCGGGCTGTCGATCGCGTACAACGTCGCGGTGATGCTGTTCGGCGGTTTCGGGCAGTTCATCGTCACGTGGCTGATCAAGGTCACGGGCACGCCGCTCGCGCCGACTTACTACGTGATGGCGGGAATCGCGCTGTCGATCGTCGCGGTCGCGTTCGTGCCCGCGCGCAGCGCCGATCTCGACGCACCCGCGTGACGACATGACGATTTGAAGACGATTATCGGATCGTTTCGCAAAACGCAATGATGTGCTGCGGAACACGCGGAAACGGCGCATCGAGCCTTCGTGTTCGCGCCCGAATTGTTTAGTCGTCGAACGAAACTTGCGCGAGATGAACGGAATTGTCGCTCGCGCGCGTTTTCGCATTTTTTACCCCCACTAAACATCGGCACAAACCCGCGCGGGCATGTAGAGGAGTTTTTTCTCCAGCTTGTTGCCACATCGTTAGCTCAAGTAATATCCGCGTACGCCGGCCCCTGGCGGGCCGGTTCCGACCTGGAGACCTGGAGGAAACATGGAATACAATCGTCTGTTGCACACCCTGCGTGTTACCGCCATTGCAGGCGTGGCAGCGGCATCGCTCGGCGTCGCGGGTTCTGCATTCGCACAGATTCCGAACAAAACGCTCGTCTACTGCTCAGAAGGCAGCCCGGCGGGTTTCGATTCCGCGCAATTCACGACCGGCGTCGATTTCACCGCCGCCACGTTCACCGTCTACAACCGCCTCGTCGAATTCGAGCGCGGCGGCACGAAGGTCGAGCCGGGCCTCGCCGAGAAATGGGACGTATCGTCCGACGGCAAGGTGTACACGTTCCACCTGCGCCACGGCGTGAAGTTCCACACGACCGACTTCTTCAAGCCGACGCGTGAATTCAACGCGGACGACGTGCTGTTCACGTTCCAGCGCATGCTCGACCCGAACCAGGCGTTCCGCAAGGCGTACCCGGTGTCGTTCCCGTACTTCACCGACATGGGCCTCGACAAGCTGATCACGAAGGTCGAGAAGGTCGATCCGTACACCGTGAAGTTCACGCTGGCCGAGCCGAATGCGCCGTTCATCCAGAACATGGCGATGGAATTCGCGTCGATCCTGTCGGCCGAATACGGCGACCAGCTGATGAAGGCCGGTAAGGCCGCCGACATCAACCAGAAGCCGGTCGGCACGGGCCCGTTCATCTTCCGCAGCTACACGAAGGATGCGACGATCCGGTTCGACGGCAATCCTGATTACTGGAAGAAGGGCGAAGTGAAGATCTCGAAGCTGATCTTCTCGATCACGCCCGACCCGGGCGTGCGCGTGCAGAAGATCAAGCGCAACGAATGCCAGGTGATGAGCTATCCGCGTCCGGCCGACATCGCGACGCTGAAGGCCGATTCGGGTGTCGACATGCCGTCGCAGGCAGGCTTCAACCTCGGCTACCTCGCGTACAACGTCGAGCACAAGCCGGTCGACAAGCTCGAGGTGCGTCAGGCGCTCGACATGGCGATCAACAAGAAGGCGATCCTCGAATCCGTCTACCAGGGCGCCGGCCAGGCGGCTTCCGCGCCGATGCCGCCGACCCAATGGTCGTACGACAAGAACCTGAAGATGGCCGCGTACGACACCGCGAAGGCGAAGGCGCTGCTGGCGAAGGCCGGTTATGCGAACGGCTTCGAGATCACGCTGTGGGCGATGCCCGTGCAGCGCGCGTACAACCCGAACGCCCGCCTGATGGCCGAGATGATCCAGGCCGACTGGGCGAAGATCGGCGTGAAGGCGAAGATCGTCACGTACGAGTGGGGCGAGTACATCAAGCGCGCGCACTCGGGCGAGCAGGACACGATGCTGATCGGCTGGACGGGCGACAACGGCGACCCGGACAACTGGCTCGGCACGCTGCTCGGCTGCGAAGCGATCAAGGGCAACAACTTCTCGCACTGGTGCTACAAGCCGTTCGACGAGCTGGTCCAGAAGGGCCGCACGACGACGGGCCAGGACGCGCGGACGAAGCTCTACACGCAGGCCCAGCAGATCTTCGCGCAACAGCTGCCGTTCTCGCCGATCGCGAACTCGACGGTCTACCAGCCGGTGCGCAAGAACGTGGTCGACATGCGTATCGAGCCGCTCGGCTATGCTCGTTTCGACGGTGTTGGCGTGAAGTAATACGCCTGTCGTAAGCTGTCGCGAAGACCGGCTAATTCATCCGGCGGCGGGAGGCCAAAAGCTTCCCGTCGCCGGTCGCACATTTCCCACAAGAAAATACGAGACGCATCATGTTCACATTCGTGTTGCGCCGCGTGGGGATGGTGATCCCGACCTTCATCGGCATCACCATCCTGGCGTTTGCGCTGATTCACCTGATACCGGGCGACCCCATCGAAGTGATGATGGGCGAGCGCGGCGTCGATCCCGCGATGCATGCGGAGGCGATGAAACGCCTCGGGCTCGACCAGCCGCTGCCCATGCAGTACCTCCACTACATCGGCCGGGCGCTGCATGGCGACCTCGGCACGTCGATCATCACCAACACGAGCGTCGCGGGCGAGTTCTTCGCGCGCTTCCCGGCGACCGTCGAACTGTCGCTGTGCGCGCTCGTGTTCGCGCTCGCGGTCGGCCTGCCGGCCGGCGTGATCGCCGCGCTGCGGCGCGGCTCGGTCGTCGATCACGGCGTGATGGGCACCGCGCTCACCGGCTACTCGATGCCGATCTTCTGGTGGGGGCTGATCCTCATCATGGTGTTTTCGTCATACCTCGGCTGGACGCCCGTGTCGGGGCGTATCGCCGTCGAATACGACTTCCCGCATCCGACGGGTTTCATGCTGATCGACGCGCTGCTCGCGCCGGACGAAGGCTCGTTCAAGTCGGCGGTCAGCCACCTGATCCTGCCCGCGATCGTGCTCGGCACGATCCCGCTCGCGGTGATCGCACGGATGACGCGCTCGTCGATGCTCGAAGTGCTGCGCGAGGACTACATCCGCACCGCACGCGCGAAGGGGCTGTCGCCCGCGCGCGTGGTCGTCGTGCATGCGCTGCGCAATGCGCTGATCCCGGTCGTCACCGTGATCGGCCTGCAGATCGGCACGCTGCTCGCGGGCGCCGTGCTGACCGAGACCCTCTTTTCGTGGCCCGGTGTCGGCAAGTGGCTGATCGATGCGATCGGCCGTCGCGACTATCCGGTCGTCCAGGGTGGCATCCTGCTGATCGCGACGCTCGTGATCGTCGTGAACCTGGTCGTCGACCTGCTGTACGGCGTGCTGAATCCGCGCATCCGCCACACGAGGTAATTCCATGAGCAATCTGCAAAACACCTTGCCGAGCGAATCCGCGCCGGCCGGCGGCCGTGCGCTCGCGCTGCGCGAGTTCTGGGCCAACTTCTCGCGCAACCGCGGCGCCGTCGGCGCCGGGATCGTCGTGATCGTGCTGATCCTGGTCGCGCTGCTCGCGCCGCTGCTCGCGCCGCACAGCCCGGTCGAGCAATACCGCGACTACGTGAAGATTCCGCCCGCGTGGCTCGCGGGCGGCAACTGGCAATTCATCCTCGGCACAGACGAAGCGGGCCGCGACATCCTGTCGCGCCTGATGTTCGGCGCACGGATGTCGTTCTGGATCGGCTTCGTGTCGGTCGTGCTCGCGCTGATCCCCGGCATCGTGCTCGGGCTCGTCGCCGCGTTCTTCCAGAAGTGGGCCGACACGCCCGTGATGCGCATCATGGACGTGCTGCTCGCGCTGCCGTCGCTGCTGCTCGCGGTCGCGGTCGTCGCGATCATCGGCCCGGGCCTCACCAACACGATGTTCGCGATCGCGATCGTCGCGCTGCCGGCCTATGTGCGTCTCACGCGTGCGTCGGCGCTCGGCGAGCTGCAGAAGGAGTACGTGACGGCGTCGCGCGTGGCCGGTGCCGGCACGCTGCGCCTGATGTTCTCGCAGGTGCTGCCGAACTGCACGGCGCCGCTGATCGTGCAGGCGACGCTCGGCTTCTCGTCGGCGATCCTCGACGCGGCCGCGCTCGGCTTCCTCGGCCTCGGCGTGCAGCCGCCGACCGCCGAGTGGGGCGCAATGCTCGCTTCTGCGCGCGACTACATCGACAACGCATGGTGGATCGTGACGATGCCCGGCCTGTCGATCCTGATTTCGGTGCTCGCGATCAACCTGCTCGGCGACGGGCTGCGCGACGCGCTCGATCCCAAACTGAAGCGGATGGCATGACATGAGCGAGAACCTACTGACCATCCGCAATCTCGCGGTGAACTTCAACGGCCTGCCCGCCGTCGACCGGATCAACCTGTCGATCGCGCCGGGCGAGGTGGTGGGCGTCGTCGGCGAATCGGGCTCGGGCAAGAGCGTGACGATGATGGCGCTGATGGGCCTGATCGACGCGCCGGGCAAGGTGACGGCCGACGAGGTCACGTTCAACGGCGTGGACCTGCTGAAGGCATCGCCGAAAGCGCGCCGCAAGATCGTCGGCAAGGACATCGCGATGGTGTTCCAGGATGCGCTGACGAGCCTGAATCCGAGCTACACCGTCGGTTACCAGATCAAGGAAGTGCTGAAGCTGCACGAAGGGCTGCGCGGCGACGCGCTGCACCGGCGCGCGCTCGAACTGCTCGACCAGGTCGGCATTCCCGATGCGAAGAACCGCATCGCGTCGTTCCCGCACCAGATGTCGGGCGGGATGAACCAGCGCGTGATGATCGCGATGGCCGTCGCGTGCAACCCGAAGCTGCTGATCGCCGACGAGCCGACCACCGCGCTCGACGTGACGATCCAGGCGCAGATCATGGACCTGCTCGTGAAGCTGCAGAAGGAGCGCGGGATGGCGCTCGTGCTGATCTCGCACGACCTGGCCGTGGTGTCGGAAGTCGCGCAGCGTGTCGCGGTGATGTATGCGGGCGAGGTCATCGAGACCAATCGCGTGCCCGACATCTTCCGCGCGCCGCATCATCCGTACACCGAAGCGCTGCTCGCCGCGATTCCCGAGCACAATAAGGGGGCGCGTCGCCTTGCCGCATTGCCGGGCATGGTGCCGGGCCGCGATGATCGCCCGTCCGGGTGCCTGTTCGCGCCGCGCTGCAAGTACGTCGTCGACGATTGCCGCAAGGCGCGGCCGGCGCTCGATACGCTGGTGCCGGCCAACGATGCGATGCGTGCGCGCTGCATCAAGCCGCTCAATGTTTCCAACCTCGACCTGACGGGAGGTGCACGATGAATGCAGTCAATCAGACGCGTGCCACGCCGCACGACGAGGAAGCCGTGCTCGTGGCCGACGGCCTCGCGAAACACTATTCGGTGAAACGCGGGATGTTCGGGCAGGGTACGGTGAAGGCGCTGAACGGCGTGTCGTTCTCGCTGAAGCGCGGCAAGACGCTCGCCGTCGTCGGCGAATCGGGCTGCGGAAAATCCACGCTCGCGCGCCAGCTCACGATGATCGAGACGCCCACCGCGGGCCACTTGACGATCGACGGCAAGGACGTCGCCGGCGCGAGCCGCGAGACGGTCGCCGACCTGCGCCGCCGCGTGCAGATGGTGTTCCAGAACCCGTTCGCGTCGCTGAACCCGCGCAAGACCGTCGAGCAGACGCTTTCCGAGCCGCTCGAGATCAACGCGAACCTGACGGCCGCCGAGCGCGCGCAGCGCATCGCGCAGATCATGCGCACGGTCGGCCTGCGGCCCGAACACGCGAAGCGCTATCCGCACATGTTCTCGGGCGGCCAGCGCCAGCGTGTCGCGATTGCGCGCGCGATGATCCTCGATCCGCGCATCGTCGTCGCCGACGAGCCGGTGTCCGCGCTCGACGTGTCGATCCAGGCGCAGATCCTGAACCTGTTCATGGATCTGCAGGAGCAGTTCAAGACGAGCTACGTGTTCATCTCGCACAACCTGTCGGTGGTCGAGCACGTCGCGGACGACGTGATGGTGATGTACTTCGGCAGCGTCGCGGAGCTCGGCGACAAGGCGACGATCTACGCGCGGCCGCGCCATCCGTACACGCGCGCGCTGATGTCGGCGACGCCGGCGATCTTCGAGGAAGACCGCCGCGTGCAGATCAAGCTGCAGGGCGAACTGCCGTCGCCGCTCAATCCGCCGTCGGGCTGCGCGTTCCACCAGCGCTGCCCGTATGCGGTCGAGCGCTGCCGTGCGGAGGAGCCGCAGCTGCGCGAGGTCGACGGCCGGCGCGTGGCCTGCCATCGGGCCGAGGAGGTAGGGGAGGCGAATGCCTGAAGTGATGGCGGCGCGCGCGTCCGGCGTGCGCCGTGCGGGGGCAAGCGGCGCGCGCGTGATGCGCGCGTACCGCTACGCGCGGCGCTGGGGCGTGCGTACCGTCACGGGCGCGGCGCTGGCCGGCGCGTGCGTGGCGGCCAGCCTCGTGGTTCCCGTCGAATCCGCGCGCGCCGAAGGGCGCGCGCCGGCCACTTCACCGATCCATCCGTCGCAAGTCCCGCCGCCCGGCATGAGCCTGCCGGGCTTTCATGCACCCGCCGTGTCGAACGGCACGGTCGCGAGCGGCGCGGTGCGCGTGCAGCCCGCGCGCATGCCGTTCTACGTCGCGACCAAGGGGCGTGTCACGCTCTACGTGCTCGGCACGCTGCACACGGGCGATCCGTCCGATTACCCGAGCGCGCAGCCGTTCCGGCCGCGCATTCTCGCGGCGCTCGCCGCGTCGCCGACGCTCGCGCTCGAGCTGTCGCCCGACGACCTGCTCGAATCGCAGGACGACGTGTCGAAGTACGGCGTATGCCGCTACCCGTGCCTGCAGCGCCTGCTGCCGGAGCCGCTGTGGCAGCGGCTCGCGGCGCGCCTGCGCGGCAACCCGGCCGCGCTCGCCGAGATCCGCAAGATGCGGCCGTGGCTCGCGGCGCTCGTCGTCGAGACCTACGATTCGCTGTCGGCCGGCCTGCAGACCGAATACGGCACCGAGGCGCAGTTGCAGAACGTGTTCCTGAAGAAGAAGGGCGGCCGCGTGATCGGGCTCGAGACGCTCGCCGAACAGATGCGCGCGTTCACCGGGCTGACGCTCGCCGAGCAGCGCGAGATGCTCGCGCAGGACATGGTGCAGACGCCCGCGCAGAACGCCGACGACATCAAGGCGCTGCATCGACTGTGGCGAATTGGCGACGCCGATGCGATCTCGGCGTGGGCCGTCGCGAAGAGCGAACGGCTCGCGCGTTCGAAGGTGTTGTCGGCGTCGATCGACAACAAGATCGTGTACGAGCGCAACCGCCGCTTTGTTGCACGGATGACGGCAATCGCCGCACCGAACCGGCCGCTGTTCGTCGCGATCGGCGCGCTGCATCTGGGTGGCCCGCGCGGCGTGCTCGAATTGTTGCGCCAGCAAGGATACCGGGTCGACGCGAACTGATCGCGCCCGACGGCCCGCACCGATCTTCCCCTGTTTGATTGGCCTCGCGCACCCGCGGCGAAACGCGTGCGCGTGGGCGGCAATCGATAAGGAAAACCCTTGAATCGTCGGAAAATAGCGTTTAAAACGATTGACATCCCGTTCCGCCAATATCTATTCTTCACCCCACAAGTTGAAAAAATGAAAAGAATAGATAAGTTCTACGGGGTAGCAGAAATAAGCGCGGGGTTAGCGTTGCCGGCACGTGAAGCACGTGCCGGCCGCGGAGTGTCTGCATGCACGGCGGGGCCAATCATCGTCGGACAAAACATGCATGCAGGCCGACTTGCAGATAAGCAACGTTCCGTCGTCTGACCGGGGAATGCAGTGATCGGGCGGCGGCGGACGTTTTTTAATCCGGAAGATTTTTCCGGTCACCGTCGAAAGACGGTTTCGGGGGGCGAATCGACAGACGGCGAAGCCGCAGCGATTGCGCCAACGGAAAAGCGCCACGAGGGCGCTTTTTTCTTTTGTGCCGCCGATCCGTTCCGATCGCGATCGCGCGCGTCCTGATGCGCTGCTGCGCATCGCCCCCTCGCTTGCCGGGCACGCCGGCATGATCCATACACCGCCTGCGGGCGCATCTGTTCCATCGTCGAATCGCACGCTGCACGCGCATCGGGCGTGCACTACGGTCCACGGATTGGCGGATTGGACGGTATGCGATTGTTTCGAGATGCCCGCGATGGCACCGTCGACGTTCTGCCTCAGGTGCGAACAGGAGTGGACGGATGCAACGAGAAGGACGCGAGCGCCTGCCGGTGCTGGTGGTCGATGGGCACCCGATCGTCGCGGATGCGATCGGCGGGGTGCTCGTTGACCTCGACAACCGGCTCGACATTACGGTTTGTCACAGTGCAGTCGGTGCGATCGATGCTTTTCGTCGGGTGCCCGCGTGGTTCCGGATTCTTGTGGATCTCGAGATGCCCCGCGGCGGGCTGGCGCTGGCACGACAGTTTCACGCGTCGGGTATTGCCGATCGATGCGCGATCGTCACGGCCGGCGCGCGGCCGTCGTGGATCGCCGAGGCGAAGCGCCTCGGCATGATCGCGTACGTCGTCAAGGATGCACCGCTCGGCGTGTTCTCCGGCGCATTGCAGTCGATACTCGACGGGCGCCCTGCGTTTCCGGAAATCGCGGCGGGCATGCGGTTGACGGCGCGCCAGCAGGATGTTCTGCAGTTGCTTTGCGCGGGGTATTCGACGAAGGAAATCGCGGTGATGCTGAGTCTGGCCATCGGCACGGTCGACAATCACATTGCGAGCGCGATGCGGATACTGGGTGTGAGGAATCGCACACACGCCATTACGCGGGCACTCGCGCTCGGGATGATCGATGCATGCGAAGGTGAGGGATGGCAGAGCGGATCGGGCGAGCCGGTTGCCCGCAAGCGTGGTGCGATGTCGGCGTGAACGAGCATGTTGATCCGCTGTCAGCGTCGTCGCGGCCGGCTGAGATCTATTTCGAGCAACAGCGAATACACGAGGAATACGACGGCCCCCGCGCTCCATTTGAACAGTTCCCAGGTGCCCAGCAGGTACAGCGCTAGTGCGGATAGTGTGGAAAATATGAGACCTCTGACTGCTCCGCCAGCCAGGGTGCCGATCCACCCACCTCCCAGACGAGGAGCAAGAGGACCGAGAAAGATGCCGTACCGGGCAAATTTTCTCAGCGTTTCGGCGAGGGTTTTGTTTTTCATTGATTGACGGGCCGCATGATCGATTCGGACGATCTCGTCCAACGGACATCGTTTCGGTGGTGTCGCACAAACAGGGTCGATCAGCCGGCGCGTGTCGCGGCTAGTGGCGATGGGCCCAGCGGCAGACTACTTCGCTTCCCAGCATGGCAAGAAACATGGGCGCTGTGGATGCGATCCAGGGCATAGGGGTTCCGATGTCGCTGAAGCAAAGAACAACAGCATTGATGATTGCGAACAGCGCCGTTTTCGCGGCGGCGGCCGTGATAATTCCAGTGCGGCCGCCTCCGAAGCGGGATGCAAGCGGACTGAACTGAACCCGGCGAATCAGGGGGCGTTTCAGTGCGTTCATTGCGGTCGGAATTTCATCGGTTTGAGTTCGTTTGGGGTTTCTGCACGACGCGTGACGTCAGTGTCGATTTTTGCGGCTCCATCGGAATTCGACCCGGAGCGAGTAGAGAAGCGCGGTTGAGGTGACGATTAGCCACCCGAAAGTCTTTTGTGACGAGAAGGCGCGAAGCAGAATCGCATAGGGAAGCGAAACTATCGCTGTCCGGATGGTTGCCGCAAGAATGATGCCCTTCCAGTTGCCTCCGAAACGGGGGGCTAGCGGAGCAAGAAAAACGCCGTAGGTCCAGTATCTCATCAGCATGTCGGTGACCGTGCGGAGTTTCATTGGCTGGAGCGCTTTTTGATCAAGATTCGTCAGGTCGGGGAGGAACATTGCCCCGGCCGGGTTGGTCGGGGCTTCGACTCGATCAGAACCGGCAAATCCAGCTTTGAGAAGGGAAATTCCCTCCGCCAGCCAGGATGGCCATTTGAGGGCCGGCCAGCGCTCCCAGCGCTGTTGCGATCGCGAGGTCGGCGAGATTGATCGGGTTCGGATTGAGCGTACAGGTAATTGCGCCGCTGGCTTGGTTGGTTTCGTTTTGCGTCAGAACTCGCCTGAATTTAGGTATCCTGTAAATACGAGCAAGCCGATCGCTATTCGATTGACCGTCTCCCCTCAAACTTAACAGCGGTTCGGTCGTCAGAAAATATGGAATTTCTCACGGTTTTTTTTGAGACAAGGCGTTCCGTGATTTTGGCGTAGTGTGCGTGAGTTTCTCCGCGGCCCCGGCGGATCGATTTTTTGGGCGCAGGTCAAAGGAGTCGCAATAGCGTGCCTTTCAAATGGAGGCGCTTGCCGAGAGGGAGACTTCGGGGAGCGGTCGAAATCTGTCGTTTTCGACGATGGGAGAAACTTGGCAACCGGTGAAGGCGCGTCGGATGCTCAGGCTATCGCGACGCACGCAGGCGATGCGGCTTGCACTCAAGAAGCGCTACGCGTGGAGCAAGGGACTGCGGGCGGGGGATGGCTTACGTCCCCTCGTCCGCCTGCAGCGCACCCGGCGCCACCACATCGACACCGGAGGCCTCGAGCGCCGCTCGAATCCGCTTCGCGAACGCGAGCGCATGCGGCCCGTCGCCATGCAGGCAGACGGTCTGCGCATTGAGCGGCACCCATTCGCCGCTCAGTGCCCGCACCTGACGGTTGCGCACCATGTCGAGCGTGCGCGCGAGCACCGCGTCTTCATCGTCGATCAGCGCGCCGGGCTGGCTGCGCGGCACGAGCGAGCCGTCCGCGCGGTAGCCCCGATCGGCGAATACTTCCTCCACCGCGGCGAGCCCCGCATGCCGTGCGGCCGCGACGAACACGCTGTTCGCGAGCCCGAACACCGCGAGCGACGGATCGAAGTCGCGGATCGCGGACACCACCGCATCGGCGATCATCGGGTCGCGCGCGGCCTGGTTGTACAGCGCGCCGTGCGGCTTCACGTGCGCGATGCGCCCGCCTTCGGCCTGCGCGATCGCCGACAGCGCGCCGAGCTGGTACAGCACGCCGGCATAGATGTCGCCGGCCGGCAGCTGCATTTCCTTGCGGCCGAAATTCTCCGGATCGTGAAAGCTCGGGTGCGCGCCGATCGACACGCCCTTCTGCACGGCCCAGCGCACGCAGTCGCGCATCGCATTCGCGCCGCCTGCATGCCAGCCGCATGCGATGTTCGCCGATGTGACGAGGTCGAGCAGCGCCTCGTCCGATCCGCATCCTTCGCCGAGATCGGCATTCAGATCGATTTCCATGGTGTTCCTCGTCCACTGATTGCGTGGCCCGTTCTTGCTGCTACTGCCTTCGGTACTGCTACCGCCATCGTCATGCCGCGCGCGACTGGGCGCGGCGGCGCGCTTCCTCGCGCAGGTCGATCGCCACGTCGATCTGCCGCAGGTAGGCACGTTCTGCGGCCAGGGCGGCGCGCGCGGCGTCGGGTGTCGTGCGCACGAAGCGGATCGGCAGGTTGAGCCGCGCCTGCGCGAGTTTCCACAGGTCCGCACGGATCACCGTGCCGATCTTCGGGTAGCCGCCGGTGGTCTGCGCGTCGTGCATCAGCACGATCGGCTGGCCGTTCGGCGGCACCTGGATCGTGCCGGGCAGCACCGCATGCGACAGCAGCTCGGCCGGCCGCTCGCGCACGAGTTCGACGCCCGCAAGCCGATAACCCATGCGGTTGCTGTTCGCCGTGACGAGCCATTCCTCGTCCCAGAACGCCTGCTGCGCATCGGCGGCGAACGACGCGTAGTCGGGGCCCGGCAGCACGCGCACGGGCATCGCCCACGGCGCATGCGCGGGGCGGTGGCGGCGCGGCGGCTCGTCGACGCGCGCGAACGCGCACCACGCCGGCGCCTTCACGCCGAATTCGGGCGCATCGGCCGCGAGGCAGCCCATCCCGGCCGGAAGCACGCCGACCGGGAGGCGATCGCCGTCGCGCAGCGCGCGGCCGCCGAGGCCGCCGAAGCGCGACGCGAGATCGGTACTGCGCGAGCCGAGCATCGGCAGCACGTCGATGCCGCCGGCGATGCACAGGTAGCCGCGCATCCCGCGTTTCGCGGCCGGCAGCACGAGCGTCTGCCCGGCCTCGACCGGCAGGCTCCACCACGAATATACGCGCCGGCCGTCGAGCGTGGCGCCGAACTCGGTGCCGGTGATCGCGATGCGGGTCGCGCGCGTGAAGCGGAAGGCGGCCGGGCCGATCGTGATTTCGACGGCGGCCGCGTCGGGACGGTTGCCGACCAGCCGGTTGCCGACCTCG
This sequence comes from Burkholderia sp. COPS, assembly GCF_019425585.1. Lineage (NCBI taxonomy): Bacteria > Pseudomonadati > Pseudomonadota > Betaproteobacteria > Burkholderiales > Burkholderiaceae > Burkholderia > Burkholderia sp. COPS. Next base: position 33,574 of record NZ_WIXR01000026.1, read on the forward strand.
AGCGCGAGGCTGTCGAGCGCGCCGCCCTGCGCGACGCCGAGATGGCGCGAGCCGCGGCGGCCGAGATCCTGCACGGTGGACAGCGGGCCGGCCCGCACCACCTCGATGGTGCCCGGTGCGTTGTTCTGGGTCATCGCGCGTCGACTCCCGCAATGGTGAAGCGCACGCGGTCGCCGGGCAGCAGCAGCGTCGGCTGCGGCCGCGCCGGATCGAACAGCACGTGCGACGTGCGGCCGATCAGTTGCCAGCCGCCGGGAGACGTGGCCGGGTAGATGCCTGTCTGTGCGCCGCCGATGCCGACCGAGCCGGCCGGCACCTCGAGGCGCGGCGCCGCGCGGCGCGGCGTGTGCAGCGCGGCATCGAGCCCGCCGAGATACGCGAAGCCCGGCTGGAAGCCGACGAAGAACACGACGTAGGCGCCGGCTGCGTGGCGCGCGACGACTTCGTCGGCCGACAGGCCGGTATGGGCGGCGACGGCCGCCAGGTCGGGGCCGGCGGCGCCGCCGTACTCGACCGGGATTTCGACCTCGCGACCGTCCGCATGCTCGACGTCGGCCGTTTCCCACGCGTCGCGCAGCGCGGGCGTGAGCGAGTCGGCCGTCGCGGCGAGCGGGTCGAACACGATGGTCAGGTTGTTCATGCCGGGGACGACGTCGATCACGTCGGGCCACGCGCGCGCGGCCTCGGCAACGGCCCAGACGCGGCGCTGGCAATCGAGCGTGGCGGGCGGCGGCACCTCGCAGACGAGGGCGGCATCGCCGAGCGGATAAATGCGGGGTTGCGTCATCGGACTGGCACGGTTCGGACGGCAATGTTAGCGCACATTGTCAATAAAATATCGACAACTTCCCAATAAGCGTTTTCGCCTAGCCCGTATGTCCGGGCTTCTGGCGTACACTCGGCACACCCTGTCATCCGGCTTGCTCCGTCTTTACATGAAGCGTCCTGCGACCAAGATCGTGTCATCCGAACACCTCGTTTCCGATTCGAGCGCGGAGCTGTCGGAGCTCGAATACGGGCTCATCATGGCAGGCAACGCGTTCAACCGGTGGATGGTGCGCTGCATGTCGGCGGCCGGCGCGAAGGACATGACGGCGGTCGAGGTGTCGCTGCTGCATCACGTCAGCCACCGTGAACGCAAGAAGAAGCTCGCCGACATCTGCTTCGTGCTCAATATCGAGGATACGCACGTCGCGACCTATGCGCTGAAAAAACTGATCGCCCGCGGCTATGTGAAGAGCGAGAAGAGCGGCAAGGAAGTGTTCTTCTTCGCGACCGACGCGGGCCGCGACCTGTGCCTGAAGTACCGCGAGGTGCGCGAGCACTGCCTGATCGAGACGCTGAAGGACAGCGGGCTCACCAACGAGCAGATCGGCGACGCGGCGCAGTTGCTGCGCAACGCATCGGGCCTGTACGACACGGCCGCGCGCGCGGCGGCGTCGCTGTAAGCGGTCGGGTAGGGGGCGGGCCGGGGTTGCGCCGGCCGTGGCGCGCGGCAATGCGCCGGCGGGCGTGCGACGACGGACGCGGCGGCGCCCGCCGCATCATCCGGCGGCCGGGTAGAGCGCGCCGTCGGTCACGATCCAGCCCAGTGCGAGATCGTGCGCTTCGGCCGGCAGTGCGTCGACGCGGCACGCTTCATAGGCGATGCCGACCGTCACGGGCGGCTGGCTGCCCGGCCACGCGGCGAGCGTGCGGTCGTAGTAGCCGCCGCCGTAGCCGAGCCGGTAGCGCTGCGGATCGAATCCCACGCAGGGAATCAGCAGCAGGTCGGGCACGACGACGATTCCCGACGCCGGTTCCGGAATCCGGTGATGGCCTTCGCGCATCGGCGTGTGCGTGTCCCATGCGTGGAACTCGAGCGGCGTGTGCCGCTCGCCGATCACGGGCAGCGCGGCGCGCCGGCCGGCACCGGCCGCGCACCAGGCGAGCACGGCATCGCGCGCATCGAATTCACCCGGCAGCGGCCAGTAGAACCCGACCGTGCGCGGCGCGAGCCGTTCGAGCAGCGTGCGCAGCCGCGCGTCGAGCGCGGCATTCGCGGCGGGTTGCGACGCGGCGTCGCGACGCGCGCCGGACAGCGTTTTGCGTAGCGCAACCTTCGGGTTCGGCACAGGGTTGCGTGCTATGCTTTCGCTCACTTCGTGCTCCATTCAAAACGATGTCGAACAGCCTTTTCCGAGTATATCGCGCGGTCGCGCTGACGCTTTCGGCCACCGCGCTCGTCGCGGGCACGGCCGCGTGCGCCGCACCGAACGACGATACGGTCTCCGGGGACGACCAGACCTTCGTGCAGCTTCGTGAAGCCGCGCGCCGCAACGACGCCGCGAAAGCCGCGCAGCTCGCGTCGATGATTCCGAACTATCCGGTACCGTCCTACGTCGAGTATTTCCAGATCAAGCCGCAGTTGTTCGATTCGACGGGCCGCGCGCGTGTGGATGCGCCGGACGCGCCCGTGCAGTCGTTCCTGCAGCGCTACGATGGCCAGGCGATCGCCGACCGCCTGCGCAACGACTACCTGCTCGTGCTCGGTGCGCGCCACGACTGGCGCAACTTCGACGATCAATACAAGCGCTTCGTGCTCGACGACGACACGCAGGTCAAGTGTTATGCGCTCGAATCGCGCGCGGCGCGCGGCGAGAACGTCGCCGATGCGGCGCGTGCGCTGCTCGTCGAGCCGAAGAATTACGGCGACGCATGCGTCGACCTGATCACCGCGCTGACGGTCAACCAGCAGTTCACGAGCGACGACGTGTGGCAGCAGGCGCGCCTCGCGTACGAGCAGAACTACACGACGCTCGGCGGCAAGATCGTCGACGCGCTCGGCGCGCGTCCGGTCGGCTTCGACCAGGCGACGAGCGCGCCGCCGCTGTACCTCGCGCGCGGCGTCGGCCCCGACGCGACGTCGCACCAGCTCGCGCTGATCGCGCTCGGCCGCATGGCGCGCAACGATCCGGACGCGGCCGCCGGCATGCTCACGACGGTCGCGCCTTCGCTGACCAAACAGGAGCAGGCGATCGCGTGGGGCGCGATCGGCTACCAGGGCGCGATCAAGCGCTCGCCGCTCGCATCGGTCTGGTATGCGAAATCCAAGAATGCGCCGCTGTCGAACCCGGGCTACGAATGGCGCACGCGCGCCGCGCTGCTCGCCGGCAACTGGCCGATGGTGCGCTGGTCGATCGAGCAGATGCCGCCGTCGCTGCGCGACGATCCGGCGTGGATCTACTGGCATGCGCGCGCGCTCAAGCAGAGCGGCGACACGCTACAGGCGAACCAGGAATTCGAGCAGGTCGCCGGGCAGTACAACTTCTACGGGCAGCTCGCCGGTGAAGAGCTGGGCCAGCGCACGACGATCCCGCCGCGCACGAAGGTGAGCGACGCCGAGATCGACGCGATGGGCAAGATTCCGGGCTTCGCGCTCGCGCAGCGTTTCTACGCGCTGAACCTGCGCCTCGAGGGCAACCGCGAATGGAACTGGCCGCTGCGCGGGATGACCGATCGCCAGCTGCTCGCGGCCGCCGAGTACGGCAAGCGTGTCGACCTGCTCGACCGCACGGTCAACACGGCCGACCGCACGAAAGCCGAGCACGATTTCACGCTGCGCTACCCGTCGCCGTACCGCAACATCGTCGAGCGCTACGCGCAGTCGACGGGCCTCGACACCGAATGGGCGTACGGGCTGATCCGCCAGGAGTCGCGCTTCATCACGAGCGCGCGTTCGTCGGTGGGCGCGGGCGGCCTGATGCAGCTGATGCCGGCCACCGCGCAGATGGTCGCGAAGAAGCTCGGCCTCGGCACGATCTCGCGCACGCAGATGCACGACATCGATACCAACATCCAGCTCGGCACCTGGTATCTGGCGGACATCTACAACAACTTCGACAGCTCGCCGGTGCTCGCGACGGCCGGCTACAACGCGGGCCCGGGCCGGCCGCGCCAGTGGCGCCAGGTGTTGACGCAGCCGGTCGAAGGCGCGATCTTCGCGGAGACGATTCCTTTCAACGAGACGCGCGACTACGTGAAGAACGTGCTGTCGAACACCGTCTACTACGCGGCGCTCTTCGAGGGCAAACCGCAGTCGTTGAAGAAACGTCTAGGCATGATCTCGCCCTGATAAGCAATCTTCACACTGCCGCGCGAGACGCGGCAGTGTTCTTTTGAGGCCCACATCATGGATCGCCAGACCGTCGCGCTGCTGGGCGGCACCGGCTTCATCGGCAGCCGGCTCGTCAATGCGCTGATCGAAGCCGGCAAGCAGGTACGGATCGGCACGCGCCGGCGCGACCACGCGCGCCACCTGCAGATGCTGCCGGTCGAAATCGTCGAGCTCGAAGCGCTCGACACGCGCACGCTCGCGCGCTTCGTCGCCGGTGCGCACGCGGCGATCAACCTCGTCGGCGTGCTGCACGGCGGCCGCGGTACGCCCTACGGGCCCGGCTTCGAGCGCGCGCACGTCACGCTGCCGGCCGCGCTCGCGACCGCCTGCACCGAGGCGGGCGTGCGGCGCGTGCTGCACATGAGCGCGCTCGGCGCCGATTCGCATGGCGCGAGCATGTACCAGCGCTCGAAGGGCGACGGCGAGGCCGCGCTGCATGCGATCGCGGCGACCGATTCGCTCGCGCTGACGATCTTCCGCCCGTCGGTCGTGTTCGGCCCCGGCGATGCGTTCCTCAACACGTTCGCGAACCTGCAGCGCACGGTGCCCGTGCTGCCGCTCGCGATGCCCGACGCGCGCTTCCAGCCCGTGTTCGTCGGCGATGTCGTGCGTGCGTTCGTCAACACGCTCGATCTCGCGGCCGCGCACGGCAAGACCTACGAACTCGGCGGCCCGACCGTCTACACGCTCGAGCAGCTGGTGCGCTATTGCGGCACGCTGGTCGGCCGGCAGGCACGCATCGTGCGGCTGCCCGACGCGCTCGCGCGGCTGCAGGCGAGCGTGTTCGAATGCCTGCCCGGCGAGCCTGTGCTCACGCGCGACAATCTCGCGACGATGTCGGTGCCGAACGTGCTGTCGGGGCCGCTCGCGCCGGAGCTCGGGATCTCGCCCGCGAGTCTCGAAAGCATCGCGCCCGCGTATCTCGGCCAGGCCGCGCAGCGGTCCCGGTTCGACTGGTTCCGCTCGCGCCGCTAGGCGTTCAGCTTCACCCTTTTCACCTTCTCGCTTTCCGGAACACCGTCATGAAACTCGTCATTGGAGACAAGAACTACTCGTCGTGGTCGATGCGTCCGTGGCTGCTGCTCGTGCATTTCGGCATCCCGTTCGACGAGATCGCGATCGAGCTGCGTCACGACGACACGGCCGCACGCATCCTCGAGTATTCGCCGTCCGGCAAGGTGCCGTGCCTGATCGACGACCACGGCGTCGCGATCTGGGATTCGCTCGCGATCGCCGAGACGCTCGCCGAACGCTATCCGCAGTTTCCGATGTGGCCGGCCGATCCGCTCGAGCGCGCGCATGCGCGCTGCGTCGCGGCCGAGATGCATGCGGGCTTCGCGGCGCTGCGCACGCAGATGGGCATGAACGTGCGCGCGTCGATGCCGGGGCGCGGCGCGACGCCCGATGCGCTCGCCGACGTCGCGCGCATCGACGCATTGTGGAGCGCGTGCCTCGAGGCGTCGGGCGGGCCGTTCCTGTTCGGCGAATTCGGGATTGCCGATGCGATGTACGCGCCCGTCGTGATGCGCTTCAACACGTACGCGCCGGGCCTGTCGCCGGAGGCGGCCGGTTATGCGGCCCGCGTGACGGCGCTGCCGGCCGTCCAGCGCTGGATCGACGCCGCGCGCCGTGAAACGAACGTGATCGCCGAATTCGAGCCGCAGCCATGAACATCTACGCTGTAGGCGGTGCGATCCGCGACGAATTGCTCGGCGTGCCCGTGCAGGACCGCGACTACGTGGTGGTGGGCGCGACCCCCGAGCAGATGGCCGCGCAGGGTTTTCGGCCGGTGGGCAAGGATTTCCCGGTCTTCCTGCATCCGCGGACGCAGGAGGAGTACGCGCTCGCGCGCACCGAGCGCAAGACGGCGGCCGGTTATCACGGCTTCCAGTTTCATTACGCGCCGGACGTGACGCTCGACGAGGATCTCGCGCGGCGCGACCTGACGATCAACGCGATGGCGCGCGAGGTGAGCCCGGAGGGCGAGCTGGTCGGGCCCGTGATCGACCCGTTCGACGGGCAGGCCGACCTGCGCGCGCGTGTGTTCCGCCATGTGAGCGATGCGTTCGTCGAGGATCCGGTGCGGATCCTGCGCATCGCGCGCTTTGCCGCGCGGTTCGCGGATTTCACGGTCGCGGACGAAACGCTCGCGCTGATGCGGCGGATGGTCGATGCGGGCGAGGTCGACGCGCTCGTGCCCGAACGCGTCTGGCAGGAAATCGCGCGCGGGCTCATGGAGGTGAAACCGTCGCGGATGTTCGCGGTGCTGCGCGAGTGCGGCGCGCTCGCGCGCATCCTGCCCGAAGTCGATGCGTTGTGGGGCGTGCCGCAGCGCGCCGACTACCACCCGGAGGTCGACACCGGCGTGCACGTGATGATGGTCGTCGACTATGCGGCGAAGCAGGGTTATTCGCTGCCGGTGCGCTTCGCGGCGCTCACGCACGATCTCGGCAAGGCGACGACGCCTGCCGACGTGCTGCCGCGCCATATCGGCCACGAGGGACGCAGCGTCGACCTGCTCAAGCCGTTGTGCGAACGGCTGCGCGTGCCGAACGAATGCCGCGATCTCGCGCTCGTGGTCGCGCGCGAGCACGGCAACCTGCATCGCGTGATGGAGATGGGCGCGGCCGCGCTGGTGCGGCTGTTCGAGCGCAGCGACGCGCTGCGCAAGCCGGCGCGTTTCGCCGAGATGCTGCAGGCGTGTGAATCGGATGCGCGCGGGCGGCTCGGGCTCGATACGCAGCCGTATCCGCAGGCCGAGCGGCTGCGCGTCGCGCTCGCGGCCGCGCGCAGCGTCGATGCCGGCGCGATCGCGCGCGGCATCGGCAACGATACGGAGAAGATCCGGGAGGCCGTGCATCGCGCGCGGATCGAGGCTGTCGCGCAGGCGCTCGCGATCGGCGAATAGGGCGGCAGGAAGGTCGGCAGGAAGGGCGGCAGGAAGGGCGCGCGTCGCGCGCCTGCAAAGCCGTTATGGCTTCTTCTTGCGTGCCGGCTTGGCGGCCGCCGCGCGTTTGCCGGCGGCCGCGCGCGGCTTGGCTGCCGCCTTCTGGTCTTTTTTCACCGAGCCGGCGGCCCGATCGCGATCCGCCCGTTCGGGCGCCGGCGCGCGGCGGCTCGTGCGCGGTTCGCCCGCCGTGGCGCGCACGACGGGGGCCGGTTTCGTGGTGTCCGTCGTCGCGGACACGAACCCGGCGCGACGGTCGTCGAACAGCGGCAGCGTGCCGACCGCGATCAGCTCGGCCGGCCCGTCGCCCACGTTGGCGACCCGATGCCGCTTGCGCGCGTCGAAGTGCAGCGAGTCGCCGGGCGACAGCGGGTAATGCTTCTTGCCGATCGTGAAGCAGATCCGGCCGGCCAGCACGTACACGAATTCGTCGCCGCCGTGCGCCACCCATTCCGAGCGGTAGCCTTCCATCATCCGCACCTTGAGCGCGTTGATCTGGCTGCCGTCGAACGTGGTGGACAGGCGTTCGTACCATTGCGACGTGGCGTCGAGCGCGTACGCCTTGCGGCTGCCCTCGTGCGAATCGGGCCGCACCTGGCGCGGCTGGTCGATCAGCGCGCCGAGCGGTACGTCGAGCGCCTTCGCGACGTTGACGAGCGACGACAGCGAAATGCCCGTGAGATGGCGCTCGACCTGGGACAGGAACCCGACCGACAGTTTCGCTTCGGTCGCGACTTCCTGCAGCGTCTTCTTCGCTTCCCGGCGCAGGCGGCGAATGCGCTGGCCGATACGCATGAGGTCTGAATCCATGAATCTCTTTCGCGGCAACGAATCGGGAGGCGGGCGGACGGGCGGTGCAGTCGCCGGACAGGGAATTCCGCGCACCGCATGAAGCACGGCCGTCGGGGCGGCGATGCCGGCGCATTGTACCGCGCGGTGCCGCCGGACGAACGCCCGTTGTGCCGGGATCCGCAAGCGTCATGCCGATTTTAGCCCTACGAAAATTTCAGCTTGACCTCAATTTCAGCGTGCTCTAGATTCTGTCGCGCGCATCAAAAAAAGTTAAGTGAGACGAAATTTTTTAAAGGGCCTGCCGCCGGGACGGTACGGCGGCCCGGCGTCGTGCCGCGCCGGGTCGAGCGTCGACCGTGCAGCGGCGCCGGGCCGCGTCAGGCCTGCTTCAAGCCTGCTTTGGGCCTGTACTCCCGCCGCGTCACCGCCGGCCGCCGACAACAATGCATAACGGGCTTCCGATGATCGATCGACTGAAATACAGCTTCTCCGGCCTCCCCCCGTACGACGCGTCCGTCGTCGACACGCAGGCGGCCCTGTCGCGCCTGCTCGACGCCGCGCGGCTCGATGCGGTACTGGTCACGTCGCAGGACGAATACGTGACCGAGTACCTGCCGCGCAGCAACAACCCGCGTTATGCGCTGTCGGGCTTCGACGGTTCGGCCGGCTGCGGGATCTTCCTGAGCGCGGCGACCGCGCAGGCGCTCGGCGTGCCGCCGTTCGTGCTGTTCGTCGACGGCCGTTATCACCTGCAGGCCGAGCAGCAGTGCGATCCGGCACGCGTGCGCATCGAGAAGCTCGGGATGAACGTGACGATCTGGCAGGCGATGGCCGACTGGCTGGTCGCGCACGGGAGCCGGCTCGCACGGGTCGGCTACGACGCGCGGCGGATCAGCGTCGCGCAGCGCGATCGCCTGTTCGAGCGGACGCAGGCCGCGTCGCTCGACTGGACGAGTCTCGCCGAGCGCGAGATCGATCGCGCGATCGCGTTGCCGGGCTGGGTCGTCGAGCGGCCGATCTTCGAGGTGCCGGAAGCGATGACCGGCCTGAGCGTCGCGCAGAACCTCGACGCGCTGAACACCAAGCTCGCCGCGCACACCGGCGCGCCGGACGGCAGGACCGCCTTCTTCACCTGCGCATCGGACGACCTCGCGTATCTGCTGAACAGCCGCGGTTATCACATCCCGAATGCGTCGTCGCACCTCGGCTTCCTGTTCGCGGTGGGCGGGCAGGTGGCGTTGTTCCTGCCGGAAGGCTGCGACCGCTGCGAGGTCACGCTCGAGTCGTATCCGGCGCTGCATGTGATCCGGCGCGATGTCGCGGCGCTCGAGCGCTTTCTCGCGCCGTTCGCGGTCGAGCACGTGTGCTACGGCTTCGAATCGGTGAACTGCGCGCTCGTCGACGCGGTGAAGCGGGTGTGGCCGCACGCGCGGCATGCCGACTTCAACCCGGTCGAGGCGATGCGGGCCGGCAAGACGCCGGCGGTGCTCGACCGGTTCCGCGACGCGTTTGCGCGCAGTTCCGCGGCGATCGCCGAGACGATGCGCTGGGCGAAGACGGGCGAGCCGGGCGTGCGCCATACCGAATACGACCTGGCGCGCGCGATCAACGATGCATACGCCGCGCGCTCCGCGGTTGCGCTGACGTTTCCGTCGATCGCCGCGAACGGCGCGAACAGCGCGTTCGCGCATTACACGGCGGCGAGCGCCGACGTCGAGCTGACGGAAGGCGAACTCGTGCTGCTCGACAGCGGCGCGTATTACGAAGCCGGCTTCGCGACGGACTGCACGCGCGTGGTGCTGCGCCGGACGCACCCGGATACGGTCGCGCAGCCGTGGCAGCGCGAGATCTACACGGTCGCGCTGAAGGCCTGCATCAAGGGGCTCGTCACGCGCTTCCCGAGCACGGCAAAGGGCGGCGACGTCGATGCGCTCGTGCGGCAGGTGTGCCGCGATCACGGCCACGATTTCGGCCACGGCACCGGGCACGGCGTCGGGATTCACGTGCACGAGGGCGGCGTGCGGTTCGCGCCGGGCGCGCAGTACGGGCTCGTGCCGAATGCGGTGATTTCGGTCGAGCCGGGCATCTACCTGCCGGGCAAGGGCGGCGTGCGGATCGAGAACATCGTGATCATCCGTCAGGACGACGCGCAGCCGGATACCGTGACGTTCGAGAACATCGTGACGGTCGGCTACGACTGGGACCTGATCGATCTCGACCTGCTGGACGACGACGAGCGCGCGTACCTGCGCGACTACGAGCGGCTGTGCGTCGAGCGCGGCACGCAGGTCACCGCGTGTCCGCTGCTGTAGGCACCGCCGCCCGCGCCGGTCAGTTCAGCAGGCGCGCCCGCGCGAACGGCGCGATCCGCTCGGCGAGCCACGCGTGCGTGCGTGTCGTCGGGTGCAGCGTGTCCCAGAACACGAAGCGCGCCGGGTCGCGGCAGTCCGCACGCGGCGTCTGCGCGCTCAGGTAGGTGAGCGACGACGGTTTCGGGATGTCGAGGCATGCGCGCTTCGCGTCGTCGAAGCCGTATTGGGCCGGATGGCTCAGCAGGTCGTCGAACAGCGCGTACGCGTCGAACACCTCGAGCCGCAGCGTCGCGCCGTAACGGGCGCGCAGCGCGGCGGCCGCGTCGGCGAGGCGCCGGTTGTAGTCCTTCACCTGCGCGGCGACGCTCGCCGTGTCGGTGCGCGTCGCGAACACCGGTGCGCGCGACACGTCCGGCAGCGTGACGAGCATGATCCGCGTCGCGCCGGCCGCGGCGAGCCGCTCGAGGCTGTCGCGCACCGCATTCGCCGCCTGCTCGGGCGAGCGCCCGTAGTTCACCAGGTCGTTGCCGCCCGCGAACACCGCGAACAGCGTGTTGGCGGGCCGGTAGTCCGGTGCGCGATCCATGTATTCGCGCCACGAGTCGATCTGCTGCACGAGGCCCGGCACGACGAGGTACTGGTCGGTCGCCGCGCCGCCGATCGCCCAGTTGTAGAACGGCAGCCGCAGCGCGTTCGCGAGATATTCGGCCCACACCGGGCCGTTGCTGAAGCGCCCCGCCTGCCAGCTCGTGGCGTTCGGCAGTTTCCACTGGCTCGCGTTGAACATGTTCTGCGTGTCGGACAGGCTGTCGCCGAACACGATCAGCTTGTTGACGCGTGCGTCCTGTTGCGCGGCGTCGACGGTCCACACCGTGTAGTTGAACGACAGCGCGTTGTTCGCCGCGACCGCCTGCACGAGGTCGGACCTGATGCCTTTCGCGGCCAGCGTCTTGCGGCACACGTCGGCGAGCGTGTCCTGCGTCGTCGTGCTGTAGAACATGTTCTTCCACTGCGTGATGCCGTCCGCCCACCAGTAGCCGGACACGCGATACCAGTCGCCGCCGGCGGGGTCGCGCGCCCATTCATAGGTCGCGGCCGGCTTCAGCGGATCCGCGTCGATCCGGTACCAGCAACGCAGGTACGTGTAGGTGTCGGAGCCGCGGCGCGGCGCGCGCGGCGTCGCGCCGGGCGTGGCCGGGGCGGCCGGCGGCACGACGTCGGGGCCGGCCGGCGACAGCGACATGTCGCCCGTTGGCACGGGCAGCGGCGCGGCGCCGGCGGCCTGCGCGGCGGACAGCGTCAATGCGGTGCCCAGCGTCGCGGCGGCGGAAACGGCGGCGATGCGGTACGAAAACGGAATGCGGAAATATGGCATGCGGCCCTCTTCTGATTGTTGTGACGGGACGGCGGCGCGGCTGCGCAGCCGTGTATCGGAAGGGACCGTGGGTGCCGGGTTCGAGCCCGGTCTGTCGAAACTCGGGAAGCCGCGAATGGCGGCGAGGTGCTGCGAGGTACTACGAGTTGCTATGAGGTGGTGCGGCAGGAAAGGCAGCGGCGCCGCTGCCGGTCGCTCGGTTGGTCAGTCCGTGCTTCAGCGCATGAGCGCCGATACGCGCCCGTCGGGGCCATAGACGCCGGCCGGCGCGGGCGCCGAGCGCAGTACCGCGAGCGCGCGCTCGTTGTAGTCCATCCGGATCCGGATCAGCATCCCGTTGTTCGCATTGGCCTGGCGCGCGCGTTCGGCGGCCTGTTGCAGCAGCTGCCAGCGGCCGGCGAGGCGCGCATCGCGCTCGGCGGCCTGGTCCATCCCCTTCTTGCCGGCCGGAAAGCCGAGCGCGGAAAGCTGCGTGTCGCGCGTGCGTTCGAGCTGCGCGAGCCGGTCGATCAGCTCGCTCTTCTTCTCGACGATCCCGGGCAGCATCTCGAGCGGCTGGGCCATCGTCAGCGCCTTTTCCTCGTAGGCGAGCAGGGACGCGAACGCCTCGACCGTCGCGTGTTCGTCGTTGACCGTGGCCAGCAGCTCTTCTCTCATCGCGTCATGCTCGTCGCGCCGGCGCGGGTTGGGCGCGCCGGCAAACCGGTAGACCGGGGGACCGGCCGCGAGGCCGGCTTCAGTTGCCCGGGCGCTGCTGCTGCAGCAGCTCGCGGGCGGTATTCAATATGCCGTCGGCGATCTTGCTCGCATCGATCGTCAACGTGCCGTTGTTCAGCGCGTCCTTGATCGACTGGACGAGGCCCGTGTCGATATCGGCGTTGCCGGACGCGGATACCGAACGCAACTGGCCGGACAGACCCGACAGGTTCACGGTCGTGTCGCCGCCGGTCGACCCTGCGTCGGCCGCCTGCGCGGACGAAGACGAGGCCGCGCCGGATGGCGCACGGGTCGCGCCGTTGCCGGTCGGCGCCAGGGGGCTCGGGTTCGGAGTGGAATCGATCTTCACGATGGGTTTCCTGTTCGGTTTGACCCAGATAACGGCCGGGTCGGCCCGAACTTTAGCATCGCGAGCCCGAAATGCTCCGAATAAACAATTCTTTACATTCTTGCCGCAGGATCCGTCCCTACAGCGGAATCTCCACGGTGCCGGCGTCCTTGACGATCGCCGTGACGATCTGGCCCGCCGCCATCCGCACCCTGACCGACTGGCCGGGCGCGGCATTCGCCAGCGCGCTGCCCTCGGCCGAAATCGTGAAACCGGGCCCGGCCGCGACCACCCGCACCGTCTGGCCGGCCGACACCGACGCCGCGCTCTTCAGCAGGTCCTGCCGCAGCGGCAGCCCGGCCGAGATGCGCGCGAGCGCGGTCGAGCCGATCGCCTGCGCCGGATCGGTGATCACCGCGAGCGGCAGCACCGTCAGGTCGCCGTCGCGGGCGACCAGGTCGGCCGCGGAGAGCGGCTCGCCGGGCGCGATCTGGCGCGCGGCGACGTAATAGGTGGCCTGTACGGTGACTTTCGCCTGCAGGTAGACGGTCCACGGCCGCTCGCCCGCGCAGCGCACGCCGACCGTCGTGCGGCCCCACAGGCGCGCGCCGGTCGGCATGAACGGCTCGAGCGTCGTGCACGCGGCGAGCCCGCGCGGAAACGCGGTCGTGACCGTCGCGGTGGTCTTGCCGGGCAGGCCCGCGATCTGCTGCTGCAGGAACGCGAGGGCCGCGCGGCGGATCGACTCGGGATCCTGCTGGCCGGGCGGTGTCGCGGGCTGGGCGGCATTGGTGGGATTGGCTGCCGGGGCCGGGTTGGCGGAACCCGGCGTCGCGCGCGGCGCCGGCAACGCCGACGCGGCGCGGGCGGCCGCCATGCGTGCGGCGAAGGCCGGCTGCGGGGCCGGCCGCACGGGATTCGACGCGGGTTCGGCCGTGCCGGCGACGACCGTCGCGATCGCAGTCGGATCGGCGGCACGCGGCGCGCCGTATCCGGCGTTCGCGCGGGCGGCTGCGTAGACGGGGCGGGGCGCGGGCGCCGGTGCCGGTGCCGGTCCCACAGCAGCCGGTGGCGGGACGGTCGTCACGACCATCGTGCCGGCCGGTTGCGGCGCGTAGCCGGTGGTGGCGGCACCCGTGCCGCTCGTCGAGCGGCCCGCTTCCGGCGCCACGCCCACAACCGGCGCCATCGCCGCATTCTCGGCGAACTGCCCGCCGCTTGCCGCATTGGCGTGCGCGAGCGCGGTTTCGGCCGTCTCGCCGCGCCCGGGAATCACGATCATCCCGTCGTCCGCGTGCGCGGCCGGGGCGGCGATCCACAGCGCCGCGGCGAGTGCAAAGGCACGCGCAAACGCACGCCGGACGTGCATGAGCCGCCCGTTCCTTCCGCGAAGTGCGCTGCCAGTCATTGCCCGATCCCCGATCCGTTGCTCCGCTTCGCATTCTAGGGAGCGGGGCCGTCGCGCAAACGATGAATAGAGGGGGCCTTTGCCGCGTTATTCGCCCGATTGCCGGTTGCGTCCGGCGCCTACCATCGCTGTCATGGAAAAAAGCCTCTCGGGTCGCCATCCGGCGCGAGGGGCGTGCAGCGCTTCATACGGAGAGACGCACACATGCTGGACAAACTCGATGCGGAATTCGCGTTCGGCCGACAGGCGCTCGACGTGCGCGCCTACCGGCAGGAACTGCTGTCGTCGAACATCGCGAACTCCGACACGCCCGGCTACCAGGCCCGCGACGTCGATTTCGCGTCGACGCTCGCGCGCTCGCTGAAGCAGGCCAATGGCGGCCTCGCGCCGAGCAACGCCGCGCAACTGCCGATGACGCAGCCGGCCGGCGTGACGAGCGGCATGTCGATGGTGTCGACGGCGGCGGGCCACATGGCCGGCACCGCGAAGCTGATCCCGACGGGCGGCCCGGCGGACGACTACGGCCGCGCGCAGTACCGGATGCCGCTGCAGCCGTCGCTCGACGGCAACACGGTCGATCTCGACGTCGAGCGCGTGCAGTTCGCGAACAACGCGCTGCACTACCAGACCGGGATGACCGTGATGACCCAGCAGATCAAGGCGATGATCGCCGCGATCACGACGAACCAGTGACGGCGCGCGCCGCCTCCGAATCCGAGCAAAAGGAGCTTCCATGCCTTCGTTGATGAACATCTTCGGCGTCGCCGGCTCGGCGCTGTCCGCGCAGTCGCAGCGCCTGAACGTCACCGCGTCGAACCTCGCGAACGCCGACAGCGCGACCGGCCCCGACGGCAAGCCGTACAAGGCCAAGCAGGTCGTGTTCGCGACCGACCCGATCGGCGGCGCGCGCACCGCGTCCGGCCAGGGCGTGGGCGGCGTGCGCGTGACGAAGGTGATGGACGACCCGTCGCCGATGAAGTCGACCTACGACCCGTCGAACCCGGCCGCCGACGCGAACGGCTACGTGCAGATGCCGAACGTCGATCCGGTGCAGGAGATGGTGAACATGATCTCGGCGTCGCGCTCGTACCAGGCCAACGTCGAGACGCTGAACACCGCGAAGACGCTGATGCTCAAGACGCTGACGATCGGCTCGTAAGCCGCGCGCCGACCGACCTTACAGACCCGACAGTTCCGAAAGTCCAGACAGAAGGCCACCCAGGATGACTTCCTCCAGCACGACGATCGGCAGCAACGGCACGAACGTGTCGAACCTGCCGACCGACACGATGAACACCAACAACGTGTCGTCGACCAACGGCACGTCGGCGAGCGACCTGCAGGCGACGTTCCTGAAGCTGCTCGTCACGCAGCTGCAGAACCAGGATCCTACGAGCCCGGTCGACAGCTCGCAGATGACGTCGCAGCTCGCGCAGATCAACACGGTGAGCGGCATCGCGCAGCTGAATACGTCGCTCACGTCGCTGTCGTCGCAGCTCACGGCCGGCCAGCAGACGCAGGCCGCGCTGCTGATCGGCACGAACGTGCTCGCGCCGGGCAACGCGGTCGCGGTGAAGGGCGGCGCGGCGTCGCCGTTCGGCGTGTCGCTGTCGAGCTCGGTGTCGAACCTGACGATCACCGTGAAGAACGCGGCGGGCACCGTGGTGAACACGATCAAGGCGGGCGCGCAGTCGGCCGGCACCGTGCCGTTCAACTGGACGCCGACCGACTCGGCGGGCAACGCGCTGCCGGACGGCAAGTACACGGTCAGCGCGTCGTACACCGACAGCAACGGCACGCCGCAGCCGGCCACGACGCTCGCGGCCGCGACGGTGCAGAGCGTGATCAAGCAGGCGGACGGCACGGCGGGGCTCGTGCTGTCGAACGGCACGACGGTGGGGCTGACCCAGGTCGCGTCGATCTTCCCGAACACCGCGTCGTCCTCGTCCTCGGCCGGCGGCACCACCACCAACTGATACTGATCGAGCATTCTCGAAACGGAGACCGAAATGGGTTATCAACAGGGTCTGAGCGGCCTCTCGGGTGCATCGAACGCGCTCGACGTGATCGGCAACAACATCGCCAACGCGAACACGGTCGGCTTCAAGTCGAGCACCGCGCAGTTCGCCGACATGTACGCGAACTCGGTCGCGACGTCGACCAACACGCAGATCGGCATCGGGACGCGGCTGAACTCGGTCGAGCAGAACTTCGGCCAGGGCGGGATCACCACGACGAACTCGTCGCTCGACGTCGCGATCAACGGCAACGGCTTCTTCCAGATGTCGAACAACGGCGTGACGACGTACTCGCGCGACGGCACGTTCCAGCGCGACAAGAACGGCTTCATCGTCGACTCGCAGGGCCGCAACCTGATGGGCTATGCAGCCAACGCGGGCGGCGTGATCAACACCGCGCAGACCGTGCCGCTGCAGGCGCCGACGACCAACCTCGCGCCGACCGCGACGACCAAGATCTCCGCGCAGTTCAACCTGAACTCGCAGGACACGGTGCCGACCAAGACGCCGTTCAACGCGACCGACAACACGACGTACAACTACTCGACGTCGATCCAGGTATACGACTCGCTCGGCGGCTCGCAAGCGGTCAACATGTATTTCGTGAAGTCGGCGGCCGGCACGTGGGAAGCGTACGCGGGCGTGCAGGGCGGCGCGACGAACGACCTCGGTACGGTCACGTTCAACTCGTCGGGCGCGATCCAGAGCACGACGACGGGCACGCCGGCCACGCCGACCACGTCGCTCGGCCAGTTCCAGTTCACGGTGCCGAACACCGACGGCTCGGCGACGCCGCAGAACCTCACGCTCGACCTGACCGGCACGACGCAGTACGGCGGCAAGGACGGCGTGAACAACCTCGCGCAGGACGGCTTCGCGAGCGGCACGCTGACGACCTACACGATCGGCACCGACGGCAAGCTGACCGGCAACTACTCGAACGGCCAGACGTCCGTGCTCGGCCAGATCGCGCTCGCGAACTTCAACAACCCGAACGGGCTGGTGAACCTCGGCGGCAACCAGTACGCGGAAAGCTCCGCGTCGGGCGTGCCGCAGATCTCGGCGCCGGGCAGCACGAACCACGGCACGCTGCAGGGCAGCGCGCTCGAGAGCTCGAACGTCGACCTCACGTCGCAGCTCGTCAACCTGATCACCGCGCAGCGCAACTACCAGGCGAACGCGCAGACGATCAAGACGCAGCAGACCGTCGACCAGACGCTCATCAACCTGTAAGCGCGGATAACGGGCAGCCATGGACCGACTGATCTACACGGCGATGACGGGCGCGTCGCAGTCGCTCGACCAGCAGGCGATCGTCGCGAACAACCTCGCGAACGCGTCGACGACGGGCTTTCGCGCGCAGCTCGCGACGTATCGCGCGGTGCCGATGAATTTCGGCGACGGCAGCAACATCGACCCGACGACGACGCGCACCTACGTGCTCGCGTCGACGCCCGGCGCCGATTACGCGCCGGGCCCGATCACGCGCACCGGCAACCCGCTCGACGTCGCCGTGCAGGGCGCCGGCTGGCTGGCGGTGCAGGCGGCCGACGGCAGCGAGGCGTACACGCGCGCCGGCAACCTGCACGTCGACGAGAACGGCCAGCTCGTCACTGCGAGCAACCTGCCGGTCGTCGGCAACGGCGGCCCGATCTCGGTGCCGCCGAACGCGGAAGTGACGATCGGCAAGGACGGCACGGTGTCCGCGCTGATGCCGGGCGACCCGCCGACGGCGGTCGCGATCGTCGACCAGATGAAGCTCGTCAATCCCGATCCGGCCACGCTCACGCGCGGCAACGACGGGTTGTTCCGCACCGCCGACGGCAATCCGGCCGACGCCGACCCGAACGTGGTCGTCACGCCGAATTCGCTCGAGGGCAGCAACGTCAACCCGGTGACCGCGATGGTCGCGATGATCGACAACGCGCGCGCGTTCCAGCTTCAGTCGAAGCTGATCCAGACGGCCGACCAGAACGAGCAGTCGGCGAACCAGCTGCTCAACTTCAGCTGAGCGCCCGCGCCAGCCCACGCAGGAGACCTTACAAGTGAACCGTTCGCTCTACATCGCCGCCACCGGCATGAATGCGCAGCAGGCGCAGATGGACGTGATTTCGAACAACCTCGCGAACACCAGCACGAACGGCTTCAAGGCGTCGCGCGCGGTGTTCGAGGATCTGCTGTACCAGACCATCCGCCAGCCGGGCGCGAACTCGACGCAGCAGACCGAGCTGCCGTCGGGCCTGCAGCTCGGCACCGGCGTGCAGCAGGTCGCGACCGAGCGCCTGTACACGCAGGGCGGCCTCACGCAGACCGGCAACTCGAAGGACGTCGCGATCAACGGCGCGGGCTTCTTCCAGGTGCTGATGCCGGACGGCACGAACGCGTACACGCGCGACGGCTCGTTCCAGACCAACGCGCAGGGCCAGCTCGTCACGTCGAGCGGCTACCAGATCCTGCCGGCGATCACGATCCCGCAGAACGCGACGTCGCTGACGATCGGCAAGGACGGCGTCGTGTCGGTCACGCAGGCGGGCTCGACCAACTCGGTGCAGATCGGCTCGCTGCAGATCGCGACCTTCATCAACCCGGCCGGCCTCGAGGCGCGCGGTGAGAACCTGTTCTCCGAGACCACGTCGTCGGGCGCGCCGAACGTGTCGCAGCCGGGCCTGAACGGCGCGGGCGTGCTCAACCAGAACTACGTCGAAGCGTCGAACGTGAACGTCGTGCAGGAGCTCGTCAACATGATCCAGACGCAGCGTGCCTACGAGATCAACAGCAAGGCCGTGACGACGTCCGACCAGATGCTGCAGACCGTCACGCAGATGAAGAGCTAACCGGAAAGTCCCGTCGTCGCCATGAAGCAGGTTCGCCTCCTCCCGTCAGCCACCGTCCGCGCCGCATGCGCGGTCGCGGTGGCGGCGCTCGCCGCCGGTTGCGCGCAGATTCCGCGCGATCCGATCATCCAGCAGCCGATGACGGCGCAGCCGCCGGCGCCGATGTCGATGCAGGCGCCCGGCTCGATCTACAACCCCGGTTACGCGGGGCGGCCGCTCTTCGAGGATCAGCGGCCGCGCAACGTCGGCGACATCCTGACGATCATGATCGCGGAGAACATCAATGCGACCAAGTCGTCGGGCGCGAACACGAACCGGCAGGGCAACACCGACTTCAACGTGCCGACGGCCGGTTTCCTCGGCGGGCTGTTCGCGAAGGCGAACCTGTCGGCCGCCGGCAACAACAAGTTCGCGGCGACCGGCGGCGCGAGCGCGGCGAACACGTTCAACGGCACGATCACCGTGACCGTCACCAACGTGCTGCCGAACGGCAACCTGGTGGTCAGCGGCGAGAAGCAGATGCTGATCAACCAGGGCAACGAATTCGTGCGCTTCTCGGGCGTCGTGAACCCGAACACGATCTCGGGCGCGAACTCGGTCTACTCGACGCAGGTCGCCGACGCGAAGATCGAATACTCGTCGAAGGGCTACATCAACGAAGCCGAGACGATGGGCTGGCTGCAGCGCTTCTTCCTCAACATCGCGCCGTGGTGATGACGATGCAGAAGACCCTGTTCAACCGGCTGTCGGCCCGCGCGCATGCCGCCGCGCGGCTCGCCCTCGTGTTCGCGGCGTGCGTGCTCGGCGCGGCGCCCGCGCACGCGGAACGCCTGAAGGATCTCGCGCAGATCCAGGGCGTGCGCGACAACCCGCTGATCGGCTATGGCCTCGTCGTCGGTCTCGACGGCACGGGCGACCAGACGATGCAGACGCCGTTCACGACGCAGACGCTCGCGAACATGCTCGCGAACCTCGGCATCTCGATCAACAACGGTTCGGCCAACGGCGGCCCGTCGTCGCTGAGCAACATGCAGCTGAAGAACGTCGCGGCCGTGATGGTGACCGCCACGCTGCCGCCGTTCGCGCGGCCGGGCGAGGCGCTTGACGTCACCGTGTCGTCGCTCGGCAACGCGAAAAGCCTGCGCGGCGGCACGCTGCTGCTCACGCCGCTGAAGGGCGCGGACGGCCAGGTCTACGCGCTCGCGCAGGGCAACATGGCGGTCGGCGGCGCGGGCGCGAGCGCGAACGGCAGCCGCGTGCAGGTGAACCAGCTCGCGGCCGGCCGGATCGTCGGCGGCGCGATCGTCGAGCGTTCGGTGCCGAACGCGATCGCGCAGATGAACGGCGTGCTGCAGCTGCAGCTGAACGACATGGACTACGGCACCGCGCAGCGGATCGTGTCCGCGGTCAATTCGAGCTTCGGCCCGGGCACCGCGACGGCGCTCGACGGCCGCACGATCCAGCTCGCCGCGCCGGCCGATTCGGCGCAGCAGGTCGCGTTCATGGCGCGCCTGCAGAACCTCGACGTGAGCCCGGACAAGGCCGCGGCGAAGGTGATCCTGAACGCGCGCACCGGCTCGATCGTGATGAACCAGATGGTCACGCTGCAGAGCTGCGCGGTCGCGCACGGCAACCTGTCGGTCGTGGTCAACACGCAGCCGGTGGTATCGCAGCCGGGGCCGTTCTCGAACGGTCAGACGGTGGTGGCGCAGCAGTCGCAGATCCAGCTCAAGCAGGACAACGGCGCGCTGAAGATGGTGACGGCCGGCGCGAATCTCGCCGACGTCGTGAAGGCGCTGAACACGCTCGGCGCGACGCCCGCGGACCTGATGTCGATCCTGCAGGCGATGAAGGCCGCCGGCGCGCTGCGCGCCGACCTGGAGATCATCTAAATGGCAGCCTCTCTTCCGAACGCGAACGACCTCACGCAGCGCTTCGCGCTCGACGTGCAGGGTTTCGACGCGCTGCGCGCGCAGGCGAAACAGTCGCCGCAGGCCGGCGCGAAGGCGGTCGCCGGCCAGTTCGACGCGATGTTCACGCAGATGATGCTCAAGAGCATGCGGGACGCGTCGCCGGACGGCGGGCTGTTCGATTCGCATACGTCCAAGCTGTACACGTCGATGCTCGACCAGCAGCTCGCGCAGCAGATGTCGACGCGCGGGATCGGCGTCGCCGACGCGCTGATGAAGCAGCTGCTGCGCAATGCGGGGCAGGGTGCGGGCAGCGACACGGCGGCCGACGTCGGCGCGGCCGGTCTGGGCGCAGGCGGCCTCGGCACGTCGGGTAACGAAGGCGGCCTCGCCGCGATGAACGCGATGGCGAAGGCCTACGCGAACGCGGCGAACAACGGCGGGCTCGCCGGCACGCGCGGCTACTCGGCCGGCAGCGCGCTGACGCCGCCGCTGAAGGGCGCGAGCGGCGTGCAGGACGCCGACGCGTTCGTCGACCGGCTCGCGGGCCCCGCGCAGGCGGCCAGCGCGTCGACCGGCATCCCGGCGCGCTTCATCGTCGGCCAGGCCGCGCTCGAGTCGGGCTGGGGCAAGCGCGAGATCCGCGCGAGCGACGGCTCGACCAGCTACAACGTGTTCGGCATCAAGGCGACCAAGGGCTGGACCGGCCGCACGGTGTCGGCGCTGACGACCGAATACGTGAACGGCACGCCGCGCCGCGTGGTCGCGAAGTTCCGCGCGTACGACTCGTACGAGCACGCGATGACCGATTACGCGACCCTGCTGAAGAACAATCCGCGCTACTCGGGCGTGCTGAGCGCGAGCCGCAGCGTCGAAGGCTTCGCGCACGGGATGCAGAAGGCCGGCTACGCGACCGACCCGAACTACGCGAAGAAGCTGATCTCGATCATGCAGCAGATCGGCTGACGGCCCGTCGGCCAGTGCCGTTGCCCCTTTCGGACCGCGCCCGGCAGCCCGCCGCGCGCGGTTTCAACGTTTGCGCGAAAAAAATCCCCGTTTCGATCTAAACTTTCGGTCAGCACTGCCGCTAAGTGTGAGAGACCTGCGACCGGGCCCCCGTTCTGGCCCGGTTTTATCGCGCACCGGTTGCCCGGGCGCCCATGACAAGAAAGACCGGCTAGCCATGAATATCGAAACGTCGACGGACCCCAGCCTGGATGCAGGCCACTCCGGGCCCGACTATGCCCGCCGCAATCCGCTGGAAATCGGCGTGCAGCTGCGCAACCTCGTCAATCGCGGCGATTTCCTGACCGTCCAGTACCCAGGCGGCCAGCTCGTCACGCGCCTGCTCGAGGTGGATGTCGGCGCGCGGACGTTCACGTTCGACTGGGGCGCGCTGTCCGAGCAGAACGCCGGCATCCTGGGCGCGTCGCACTGCACGTTCGCGGCCGCGCCGGAGGGCGTGCGCGTCGAATTCTCCACGGGCACGCCGCGCGAGACGCGCTACGAGGGGCTGCCCGCGTTCGTCGCCGATTTCCCCGACGTCCTGATGTGCATCCAGCGCCGCGAGTATTTCCGTGTCGATGCGCCGGTCGTCGATCCGTACGTGTGCCGCGGCAAGCTGCCGGACGGCGAGAGCTTCCTGTTCGAGGTGCACAACCTGTCGCTCGGCGGCGTGGGGCTGCGCACGGCCGACGAACGCGTCGAGGCGCTCGAGGTCGGCACGCTGCTGCCCGACGTCGAGCTCGAACTGACCGGCCACGGCAAGCTGTCGCTCGACCTGCAGCTCGTGTCGCAGCGTTCGACGCAGATGCCGAACGGGTCGCGGCGCTACCAGCTCGGCTTTCGCTACATGTCGCTGCCGGGCAGCGCGGAGAACACGCTGCAGCGGCTGATCACGCAGCTCGAGATGAAGCGCCGCTCGCTCGCGCGGGCCTGACGCGCACGCGGCCGCCGGCCCCGCCCGGGGCCGCTCGAGGCTGCCCGAGGCTGCCCGAGGCCGCTCGAGGCCGCCCACGCACCGCCGCCGGCCCGGGCCGCCGGGCGTTTCGACCCGCCACGCGCGAGCGCGCGTCGCGCGTGCATTTTTTCCTCAATTTTTTCGATCCGCGGCCGTTATACCGGGAGTCACGCAACCCGGCGGCCGCAGCGCGGCCGGCTCATCAGGATCGCGCATGTCCAACACACTCATGAACCTCGGCGTCAGCGGCCTGAATGCCGCACTCTGGGGCCTCACGACGACCGGCCAGAACATCAGCAACGCGGCGACGCCGGGTTATTCGGTCGAACGCCCCGTTTATGCCGAGGCAAGCGGCCAGTACACGAGCAGCGGTTACATGCCGCAGGGCGTGAACACCGTCACCGTGCAGCGGCAGTACAGCCAGTACCTGAGCGACCAGCTGAACGGTGCGCAGACGCAGAGCGGCGCGCTGTCGACGTGGTATTCGCTCGTCACGCAGCTGAACAACTACATCGGCAGCCCGACGTCCGGCATCTCGACCGCGATCACGAACTACTTCACCGGGATGCAGAACGTCGCGAACAGCGCGTCCGACGCGTCGGTGCGGCAGACCGCGATGAGCAATGCGCAGACGCTCGCGAACCAGATCACGGCGGCCGGCCAGCAGTACGACGCGCTGCGCCAGAGCGTGAACACGCAGCTCACGAGCACCGTGACGCAGATCAACGCGTACACCGCGCAGATCGCGCAACTGAACCAGCAGATCGCGTCCGCGAGCAGCCAGGGCCAGCCGCCGAACCAGCTGATGGACCAGCGCGACCTCGCGGTGTCGAACCTGTCGAACCTCGCGGGCGTGCAGGTCGTGCGCAACAGCGACGGCTACAGCGTGTTTCTCGCGGGCGGCACGCCGCTCGTCGTCGCGAACAAGAGCTACCAGCTCGCGGCCGTCACGTCGCCGTCCGATCCGAGCGAGCTGACCGTCGTGTCGCAGGGCATCGCCGGCGCGAACCCGCAGGGGCCGAACCAGGCGCTGTCCGACGCGTCGCTGTCGGGCGGCACGCTCGGCGGCCTGCTCGCGTTCCGCAGCCAGACGCTCGACCCGGCCGAAGCGCAGCTCGGCGCGATCGCGACCAGCTTCGCCGCGCAGGTCAACGCGCAGAACGCGCTCGGCATCGACCTGTCGGGCAACGTCGGCGGCAACCTGTTCACGACCGGCACGCCGATCACGTACGCGAACCAGGGCAATACCGGCAACGCGGCGCTGTCCGTGTCGTTCGCGAACGCGTCGCAGCCGACCACGAGCGACTACACGCTGTCGTACGACGGCACGAACTACACGCTGACCGACCGCGCGAGCGGCGCGGTGGTCGGCCAGTCGGCCAGCATGCCGGCGTCGATCGGCGGGCTGAACTTCTCGTTCTCGTCCGGCGCGATGAACGCCGGCGACAAGTTCACCGTGCAGCCGACGCGCGGCGCGCTGAACGGCTTCGGCCTCGCGACGTCGAACGGCTCCGCGATCGCGGCGGCGTCGCCGTACGTGCCGTCCGCCACCAAGACGAACACGGGCACCGGCACGATCGGCGGGCTGTCGGTCACCAGCGCGACGGCCGCGGCCAACCCGCACAACTACACGATCACGATGGGCGGCACGACCGCTAGCCCGACCTACACGGTCACCGACAACACGGCCGTGCCGCCGACGACCAGCGCGGCGCAGCCGTACCAGTCCGGCACGCCGATCACGCTGACGGCCGGCGTCACGGTCACGGTGTCGGGCGCGCCCACGGCCGGCGACACGTTCACGGTCGCGCCGAACACGGGCGGCACGAACGACGGCAGCAACGCGCTTGCGCTGTCGAAGCTCGTCAGCGCGAAATCGTTCGGCAACGGCTCGACCACGTTGACGGGCGCGTACGCGAGCTACGTGAACAGCATCGGCAACACGACGAGCCAGCTGAAGTCGTCGAGCGCCGCGCAGACTTCGCTGATCGGCCAGATCACGCAGGCGCAGCAGTCGGTGTCGGGCGTGAACCAGAACGAAGAGGCGGCCAACCTGATGCAGTACCAGCAGCTCTACCAGGCGAACGCGAAGGTGATCCAGACCGCGTCGACGCTGTTCCAGACCGTGCTCGGCCTGTTCAACTGATTTCGGAGATCGATCAGATGCGGATTTCCACCACGCAGTTCTACCAGATGAACGTCGCGCAGATGAACGATCAGCAGGCGCAGCTCTCGCAGCTGTACCAGCAGATCTCGAGCGGCGTGAGCCTCTCGACGCCTGCCGACAACCCGCTCGGCGCCGCGCAGGCGGTGCAGCTGTCGATGACGTCGGCGACGCTGTCGCAGTATGCGTCGAACCAGAGCGCCGCGCTGTCGTCGCTGCAGAAGGAAGACCAGACGCTCATCAGCGTCAACAACCTGCTGAACAACATCCATACGGTCGTGATCCAGGCCGGCGACGGCTCGCTGTCCGACAGCGACCGCGCGGCGCAAGCGACCCAGCTGCAGGGCTATCGCGACCAGTTGCTGACGCTCGCAAACTCGACCGACGGCTCGGGCAACTACCTGTTTTCGGGCTTCCAGTCGACCACTGCGCCGTTCTCGAACGCGCCGGGCGGCGGCGTGACCTACAGCGGCGACACGGGCACGCGGCAGGTGCAGATCGCCGATACGCGCGCGATCTCGCAGGGCGACAACGGCGCGAACGTGTTCCTGTCGGTGCCGATGCTCGGCAGCCAGCCGGTGCCGCTCGCCGGCGCGGGCAACACGGGCACGGGCACGATCGGCGCGGTGTCGATCACGAGCCCGTCGGCCGCGACCAACACGCACCAGTTCACGATCACGTTCGGCGGGACGGCCGCCGCGCCAACCTATACGGTCACCGACAACACCGTGGTGCCGCCGACCACGAACCCCGCGCAGCCGTATTCGGCCGGCGCCGGGATCGCGCTCGGCAACGGCCTGTCGGTGCCGGTGTCGGGAACGCCGGCTCCTGGCGACACGTTCACCGTCACGCCCGCGCCGAAGGCCGGCACCGACGTGTTCGCGGCGCTCGACTCGATGATCGCCGCGCTGAAGGTGCCGATCAGCAGCAACACGTCCGCCGCGGCCTCGCTCGCGAACGCGATGACCACCGGCACGACGAAGCTGAACAACATGATGACGAACGTCCTCACCGTGCAGGCGTCGGTCGGCGGCCGCGAGCAGGAAATCAAGGCGATGCAGACCGTGAACCAGACCAACACGCTGCAGGTCACCAGCAACCTGTCCGACCTGACGAGCACCAACATGGTGTCGACGATCAGCCAGTTCCTGCAGATGCAGAACGCGCTGACGGGCTCGCAGAAGGCTTACGCGCAGCTGCAGAACCTGTCGCTGTTCCAGTACATCAACCCCTGATGCACGCCGCGCCGGCCGCGATGTGAGCGCACGCTTGCGTCGCGGCCGGTGTCGACCGCCGCCCGCCTGCCCGCTTGCCCCCGATGCGCGGCCGGCCGGCCGCCGGGCCGCGCGATCGCGCCCCGTTTCGCCTGCACCCGGCCGCGCCCCGCGCCTGCCGGCGCCGCCCGCCGGCCCGCGCGTCGGTCTGCTTGCCAGCCCCATTTCCGCTCCGTAAACTCGCGCCAGATTCCAGACCGGCGCATCCTCCGCAGCCGGCGACCGACCGACAGGAGCCCTTTTCCCCATGTCCGATTCCTACTTCCCGCGCTGGCGGGTGCAATCGACCGGCGCGGCATCGCGCGTGGTCGGCCCCGACGAGCGCCTGCCGTGGCCGCAGATGGTCGCGATGGGCGTGCAGCACGTCGTCGCGATGTTCGGCTCGACCGTGCTCGCGCCGCTGCTGATGGGCTTCGACCCGAACCTGTGCATCTTCATGTCGGGCATCGGCACGCTGCTGTTCTTCGTGCTGGTCGGCGGCCGCGTGCCGAGCTACCTCGGCTCGAGCTTCGCGTTCATCGGCCTCGTGATCGCGGTGACCGGTTACGGCGGCAGCGGCCCGAACCCGAACATCCCGGTCGCGCTCGGCGGGATCATCGCGTGCGGTGTCGTGTACGTCGCGATCGGCGCGCTGGTGCAGGCGATCGGCACGCGCTGGATCGAGACGCTGATGCCGCCGGTCGTGACCGGCGCGGTGGTCGCGGTGATCGGGCTCAACCTTGCGCCGATCGCGGTCAAGGGCGTGTCCGGGTCGACCTTCGAATCGGTGATGGCGCTCGTCACGGTGCTGTGCGTCGGCGGCGTCGCGGTGTTCTCGCGCGGCATGGTGCAGCGCCTGCTGATCCTCGTCGGGCTGGTGATCGCTTACGTGATCTACGCGGTCGTGACCAACGGGATGGGGCTCGGCAAGCCGATCGATTTCTCGATCGTCGGGCACGCGGCCTGGTTCGGCGTGCCGAGCTTCCGCGCGCCGGTGTTCGATCCGCACGCGATGCTGATGCTCGCGCCGATCGCGGTGATCCTGGTCGCGGAGAACCTCGGCCACATCAAGGCCGTCAGCGCGATGACGGGCACCAGCCTCGATCGCTACGTGGGCCGCGCGTTCATCGGCGACGGGCTCGCGACGATCGTGTCGGGCAGCGTCGGCGGCACGGGCGTGACGACCTACGCGGAGAACATCGGCGTGATGGCCGTCACGCGGATCTACTCGACGCTCGTGTTCGCGGTCGCCGCGCTGATCGCGATCGTGCTCGGTTTCTCGCCGAAGTTCGGCGCGGTGATCCAGACGATTCCGGGCCCCGTGCTCGGCGGCGTGTCGATCGTCGTGTTCGGGCTGATCGCGGTGACGGGCGCGCGGATCTGGGTCGTCAACAAGGTCGACTTCTCCGACAACCGCAACCTGATCGTCGCGGCCGTCACGCTCGTGCTCGGCGCCGGCGACTTCTCGCTGAAGATCGGCGGCTTCGGGCTCGGCGGGATCGGCACCGCGACGTTCGGCGCGATCATCCTGTACGCGATCCTGCGCAAGGAAAAGGAACCGGGCCCGGTGGTCTGACCGGGAGCGGGCGGCGCCATGCCGCCCGCCGGCGCGGCCTCACGCGCCGGTATTCGACTGCGCCTGCAGCCACGCGCAGAACTGCGCGACGAGCGGGTCGTCGGCCGGCGCGCGCGGCGCGATCCACCAGTAGCTGCGCGTCGCGATGCGCGGCCCCGCCAGCGGCATCACGAGCCGGCCGCTCGCGAGCTCGTCGTCGATCAGCGGCAACGGGCCGAGCGCGACGCCGAGCCCGTCGACGGCCGCCTGCAGCGCCAGGTAGAAGTGGTCGAACGACTGCCGCTTGCGCCCCTTCATCGTCACGCCGGCCGCCGCGAACCAGTCGCGCCAGCCTTCCGGCCGCGTATCCGAATGCAGCAGCACGTGGCGCGCGAGATCGTCCGCGCGCGCGATCGGCGCGCGTTTGAGCAACGCGGGGCTGCAGACCGGAATCACGCTTTCGTCGAGGAAGTGGCCGCTCGTGCAGTTCGACCAGTGGCCGGGGCCGCGGCGGATCGCGACGTCGAAACCGTCGAGCGCGTCGAGCGGCGCGTTCGACGTCGACAGCTTCAGCTCGACGTTCGGCACGTCGCGCTGGAACCGCGACAGGCGCGGCAATAGCCATTTCATCGCGAAGGTCGGCAGCGCGTTGATGCGCAGCACGCGCGCCGCGCCGGTGTTGCGCAGCTGCTCGGTCGCGTGCGCGATGCTGTCGAACGCCGCGCGCACGGTGTCCAGGTAGCGGCGGCCTTCGTCGGTGAGCTTCACGCGCTTGCCGTAGCGGTGGAACACCGGCTTGCCGAGCCATGCCTCGAACCCGGCGATCTGGCGGCTGATGGCACCGTGAGTCACATGCAGCTCGTCGCCGGCGGCGCTGAAGCTTTCATGTCGTGCCGCGGCTTCAAAGGCCCGAAGCGCGGAAAAGGGCGGGAGATCGCGTGCCATGCTTGTGATTCTAGATCACAAGGGCGCGTCGATAAAATCGTTTTGCAGGCCTGCCGAACGGCGGTAACCTCGGTTCACCGTTTGATGAGGAGCCCCATGCAATCCGCCTTTCCGCCCGCCGCTCCGCCGCCGGCCGCGTCACCCCGCCGCATCGGCCTCGCCGAGTTGTTCACCGGCTTCCTGTCGCTTGGCCTCATGTCGTTCGGCGGCGCGCTGCCGTTCGCGCGGCGCACCATCGTCGACGAGCGCAAGTGGCTTTCCGCCGACGAATTCACCGACCTGCTCGGGCTGTGCCAGTTCCTGCCGGGCGGCAACGTGATCAACCTGTCGGTGGCCGTCGGCATGCGCTTTCGCGGCGTGGCCGGCGCGTTCGCCGCCATTCTCGGGCTGATCGCGGGCCCGACGCTCGTCGTCGTCGCGCTCGGCGTGCTGTATGCGAAGACGCAGAACGATCCGCGCGTGCAGCACCTGTTCGCGGGGCTCGCCGCCGCGGCGGCCGGGCTGCTCGTCGCGATGGCCGTGAAGGTCGCGAAGCCGCTGCGGCACGCGCGCGCGGCGGCCGGCATCGCGGCGCTCGCGTTCGTCGCGATCGCGGTGCTGCGCATCCCGCTGCTGACCGCGATGCTCGTGCTGACGCCCGTCAGCATCTGGCTCGCGTCGCGCCGCCGCGATGCCGGCACGCCGCAGCCGGCGCCGGCCGCGGCGCGCGACACGCAGCCGGGAGGCCGGCCATGAACGACACGCTGATCGCCATCGCGACGATCTTCAGCCAGTTGTCGCTGCTCGCATTCGGCGGCGGCAACACGATCCTGCCGGAGATGCAGCGGCAGGTCGTCGACGTCCATCACTGGATGAGCGCGCACGAGTTCACCGCGCTGTTCGCGCTGGCCCAGGCGGCGCCCGGGCCGAACATGATGATCGTGTCGCTGGTCGGCTGGCACGTGGCCGGCTGGAGCGGGCTGCTGGTCGCGTCGCTCGCGAAGTTCGGGCCATCGTCGATCGTCACCGTGCTCGCGCTGCATGCGTGGGAGCGCTTTCGCGACCGGCCGTGGCGCCGCTACGTGCAGCAGGGGATGATGCCCGTCACGGCGGGGCTCGTCGCGGCGAGCGCGGTGCTGATCTCCGAGGCGTCGAACCGCACGGCGATCCAGTGGGGCATCACCGCCGCGTGCGCGGTGCTCGCGTGGCGCACGCGCATCCATCCGCTGTGGCTGCTCGCGGGCGGCGCGCTGATCGGGCTCACGGGTATCGGGCAATGACCGGCGCACGGTAACGTCCCGTGCGCCATACTGGCGCGAATCTTCACGGGAGGCTCGATGGATCTCGACGGCGCCAGCCGCAATCTCACTGTCGCCGCGTTGCTGACGCTGTCCGGCGGCTATCTCGATGCGTACACGTACGTGGGCCACGGCCACGTGTTCGCGAACACGATGACGGGCAACGTCGCGCTGCTCGGCATCAACGTGTCGGCCGGCGAATGGGCGGCCGCGCTGCACCACGTGCCGCCGCTCGGCGGCTTCGTGGTCGCGGTGTTCGTCGCGCACCTGCTCGGCCTCGCCGCGCAGCGCGGGTGGATGCGGCATACCGCATTCGCGAGCCTGCTCGTCGAGATCGCCTTTCTCGGCGTCGCCGCAAGCGGGCTCGTCGGCGCGTCGAGCGCATGGCTGATTCCGGGCATTTCGTTCGTCGCGACGCTGCAGACGCTGTCGTTCACCCATCTCGAGGAACTGTCGTACACGTCGGTGATGACGACCGGCAACCTGCGCCGCGCCGCGCAGAAGCTGTTCGTCGGGCTGATCCCGCGCTACGACGCGGGCGCGCTGCACGACTCGGCGCTGCTCGCGACGATCAGCTTCTGCTTCCTGGCCGGCGCGGTGATCGGCGGCCTCGTCACGCGGCTCGTGCCGGAGTTCGCGCTGTGGGGTGCCGTGCTGCTGCTCGCCGGTGCGTTCGCGGAGATCCTCCGGCGTGCCTGGCGCCGGCGCGAGACGCCCGGCGAGCCGCCTGTGGCGGCGTGACGGAGCCTCCCGCCGGCACTTCCGGCCGCCTGCCCGTTCCCCCGCGCCCGCGGGGCGATGCTTACAGACCCGACATCCCGTAAGCCACATGGCCGGAGGATGCCTTGCGGCATCCGACGCCCGCCCGGCGCGCCTCGCGCGCGCAGCGTTGTGCGCGGGCGACAGTTCCGCCGTTACCGCGCATTTCAATTTCTTTCAGCGATTGCAGTCGTCATATGATTCAGCCCACATCGCGCGCGCCAAGAACGCGAGCGATCGCCACCCGGCTGCGCACGCGGCCGGCCATGAACGGAGACACCTACAACCAGGAAAGCTCATGAAGCAGACCACCCGACTCGCAGCCATCGCAGGGGGCGCCGCGCTCGCATTTGCCAGCCAGTACGCGGCCGCACAAAGCTCGGTCACGCTCTGGGGCGTCGCCGACGCCAGCATTCGCTACCTCACCAACGCCAACGCCAAGAACGACGGCCTGCTGTCGATGACCAACGGCGCGATCACGAACAGCCGCTTCGGCATCTACGGCACGGAAGATCTCGGCGGCGGCCTGAAGGCCGTGTTCAACCTCGAAAGCGGCGTGAACCTGCAGAACGGCGCATTCGCCGACAGCGGCCGCCTGTTCAACCGCGCGGCGTACGTCGGCCTGCAGAGCCCGTACGGCACCGTGACCCTCGGCCGCCAGAAGACGCCGCTGTTCGACCTGCTGTCGGACACCTACGATCCGCTGACGGTCGGCAACTACCTCGAAAACGCGTGGCTGCCGGTCGCACTCGGCGGCGGCCTGTATGCGGACAACCAGATCAAGTACACGGGCAAGTTCGAAGGCCTGACCGCGAAGGCGATGTACTCGACCGGCACCAACTACGAATCGACCGGCGCAGGCGGCTTCTCGGGCCAGATCCCGGGTTCGCTCGGCAAGGGCAATGCGTGGGGCGTGTCGCTGTCGTACGTGATGGGCCCGCTCAGCATCGCGGCCGGTGCGCAGCAGAACAGCGACAACTCGGCGCGCAAGCAGACGATCTACCACGCGAACGTCGTGTATGCGTTCAGCAAGGCGAAGATCTACGCGGGCTACCTGCGCTCGAAGGACGACACGGGTTTCGTCGACAGCCTGCTCGCCCAGCAGTCGATTCCGGTTGCGAAGGGCACCGGCCGGATCGACGACGGTCCGTTCGCGGGCGTGAGCTGGCAGGTCAGCGCACCGCTGACGCTGACGGGCGCGTTCTACTACGACCATATGCGCAATGCGATGACCACGAACGGCACGCTCGCGAGCGGTAACCGCTACGCGATCGTCGGCATCGCCGAGTACGCGCTCAGCAAGCGCACGGAAGTCTACGGCACCGTCGACTTCAACAAGACGAACGGCGCGGCGAACGTCGAGCTGCCCGGCCGCAGCAACCAGACCGGCATCGCGATCGGCCTGCGCAATATCTTCTGACGAACGCCGGAACGCATGTGCCGGCAGTCGTCCGGCATGCATCGAAGGGGCGCCGCGAGGCGCCTCTTTTTTTTCGTCGTGCGACCTTCATACGCGCGCACGACTATTCGGCGAATGCTCCATCACGAGACCCCCGCGCCGTAAGGGAACCGTCGGCAATCCAGAACATACTTTTACAGTGCGCGCGAAGCCTTTCCGCTACGCTGCGTGCATCGCCCGTTGCGTGCCGCCAGGCTCGCGCGGTGCGTCGTTCCGGTCACGCTCGGCGAGCGCGGCCGGCCTGGTGCGTAACTTGTGTATCCGGTGATGACAATCTCGGTTCGCCGGTTTTTTTCGTGGGACGATGCGCTCACGATTTTCTTGAAAGGGGATGACGATGGGTATCCTGAACACCGTGGGTGAAATCGCTGGCGCAGTGGCAGCCGTCGAAGGCGCGGAAAAGCTGGATCCGGATGCGGGCCTGCTGACCAAGGCGGCAGCCGCCGTCGCCGGCTTCAAGGGCGCGGAAGCGATCGAAGGCATGCTCGAGAAGAAGGAAGAGCAGCCGCAGCAGGCAGACGACACGCAGGCGACGGACGGCAGCGACACGTCGCAGGCATGAGCATGGCGGCTGGTCCGGCCGTGGGCGCGCCCTTCGCGCGCCCGGCCGGGCCGGTGCCGCGCAGCCGGCAGGTCGGGCATGCGGTCGATCGGTGACGCATGGCACACCCGGCAGCCGGTTTGACCGGCGAGAGGCAACGTCTCTCGCCGTTTTTTATTGGGCGTGCGCGTGGCGGCACCGTGTGCCGCAAGAATTCCGGAATCTTGCTATCGTGCCTGCATCCGAACTGCGATGAGGCAATGCGATGGATTTCGACTACGACCTGTTCGTCATCGGGGCCGGCTCGGGCGGCGTGCGGCTTGCGCGCATGTCCGCGTCGTACGGTGCCCGCGTCGGCATAGCGGAAGAAGAGCAGATCGGCGGCACCTGCGTGCTGCGCGGCTGCATCCCGAAGAAGCTGCTCGTCTACGCATCGCACTACCCGCACGAAGTCGAGGACGCGCAGGGCTTCGGCTGGACCTTCGGCGCCGGCACGCTCGACTGGCCCGCGCTGATCGCCGCGAAGGACCGCGAGATCAACCGGCTCAGCGACATCTACATCAACCTGCTGCGGCAATCGGGCGTCGAGATGCACGCCGGGCGCGCGACGCTCGTCGATGCGCACACGGTCGCGATCGGCGAACGCACGATCCGCGCGCGCCACATCGCGATCGCGACCGGCTCGCGCCCGTCGATGCCGGCGCGGCCCGGCATCGAACATGCGATCACGTCGCGCGAGGCGTTGTCGCTCGCCGCGCGGCCCGCACGCATCGCGGTGGTCG
The DNA here is from genome assembly GCF_019425585.1 of Burkholderia sp. COPS. Lineage (NCBI taxonomy): Bacteria > Pseudomonadati > Pseudomonadota > Betaproteobacteria > Burkholderiales > Burkholderiaceae > Burkholderia > Burkholderia sp. COPS. The sequence goes on from NZ_WIXR01000026.1 coordinate 67,066, forward strand.
GCGGCGGTTATATCGCGGTCGAGTTCGCGGGCATCTTCAACGGCTTCGGCAGCCACGTCGACCTGTTCTATCGCGGCGAAAAGATCCTGCGCGGCTTCGACGACGACGTGCGCCAGTTCCTCACCGACGAGATGACGAAGCAGGGCGTCACGATCCACGCGCGTGCGGTGGTCGAGTCGATCGAACGCGCGGACGACGGCACGCTGAGCGTGCGCGTCGGCGATGCGCGGCACGGGCCGTACGATCAAGTGCTGTATGCGACCGGCCGCGTGCCGAACGTCGACGGGCTCGGGCTCGAACAGGCGGGCGTGATGCTCGACGCACGTGGCGCGATTGCCGTCGATGCGTATTCGGCGACGTCGGTGCCGTCGATCCATGCGATCGGCGACGTCACGTCGCGGCCGCAGCTCACGCCGGTGGCGACGCGCGACGGCGCGTTGCTTGCCCGCACGCTGTTCGGCGGGTCGCGTGTCGCGACCGATCACGAATGGGTGCCGTCGGCGGTGTTCAGCCAGCCCGAGGTCGCGACGGTCGGTCTCACCGAGGCGACCGCGCGCGATCTTTACGACGGCGACGTCGACATCTACCGCACGTCGTTCAAGGCACTGCGCCACACGCTGTCGGGCCGCGACGAGCGCACGCTGATGAAGCTCGTCGTCGCGCGCGACAGCCAGCGCGTGGTCGGCGCGCACATGGTCGGCCGCGATGCGGGCGAGATCATCCAGGGGATTGCGATCGCGATTCGCGCGGGCGCGACGAAGGCGCAGTTCGACGACACGATCGGCATTCACCCGACCGCGGCCGAGGAGTTCGTGACGATGCGGCAGAAGGTGGCCGACTAGCGGGCGCGGATGCGCGCGCGTTCGTACGCGCGCGCGGCAGGATTGCCGGAAGGCATCGTGACAGGCGAACCCGCCGGGTGCGGTAAAGGCAGCCGGATTTCGGCGATTATTCTCGGGATAGGGGTCATGCGGATGGGCGGCACGGACAATATATCTTGATATTGCCGGATTCGAGATCGATCGTCGGAGACAACAAAGGAAAATCGGCACGCTGCGCCCATATGCCTGCAAAGCCTCTGTCGGCGAGGAATTGCGCCGATTCGACCGCGCGCGTCGGATAAGTAAGAAAATCGTCAACTATTATCAAGACTCCTCATCTCGATAAACAGGCTTGATATGATCGCGAAAAATCATATACGGGGCCGATCATGCGCGATCAACAGCGCAGTAACCAGAATAACGGTGTAGCCGGCGCGCGCGAGCCTGTCGCGTACCGCGCCGCGCATCCGCATGTCGTCGCAACGCACGGGTTGCGCGCTCCTTTCACTCATCCACTGCCACCGCCGGTGCGGCGATGAACGCGCGTGCGTCCATCGCGCCGACGCACGCATCCCCGTTCGCACCGCAACCGTTTCGACCGCCGGGTCGTTGGCGAGCCGGCGTGCCCGTTCCGGGCCATCTTTCCACACAAGGAGACCAACAGTGAACATTCAGACACGACGCACCGTCCTCGTGGCGGCGGCGCTCGTTGCGGCGCTGTCCGGCTGCGCGACCGAATCGTCGCGCACGCTCGACGTGCCGGCCGTGAGCAGCGCGCAGAAGCCCTATGCGGGCAAGCCCGTCGCGATCGCGGTCGGCAAGTTCGACAACCGCTCGAGCTACATGCGCGGCATCTTCTCGGACGGCATCGACCGCCTCGGCGGGCAGGCGAAGACGATCCTCGTCACGCGCCTGCAGCAGAGCCGCCGCTTCAACGTGCTCGATCGCGAGAACCTCGACGAGATCAAGCAGGAAGCCGGCTTCATGAAGAAGGCGCAGGCCGTGAAGGGCGCGAACTACGTGGTGACCGGCGACGTGACCGAGTTCGGCCGCAAGGACGTCGGCGATCACCAGCTGTTCGGCATCCTCGGCCGCGGCAAGACGCAGGTCGCATACGCGAAGGTCAACCTGAACATCGTCGACACGACGACGTCGGAAGTCGTCGCATCGAGCCAGGGCGCGGGCGAGTTCAGCCTGTCGAACCGCGAGGTGATCGGCTTCGGCGGCACCGCCGGTTATGACTCGACGCTCAACGGCAAGGTGCTGGATCTCGCGATCCAGGAGGCCGTGAACCATCTCGTCGACCAGGTCGACGCCGGCACGCTGAAGGTGCCGCAGTAAGCGCCGTGCGCGACACGCGCTCGACGAATCACTCACTCATCGGAAGAGACAAGACCATGAAACGGGGAATCTGGCTGCTGGCGACGGCGGCCGCCATGCTGCTCGCGGGCTGCGCGGCACCGACCACGCCGCCGCTCTATCAGTGGAACGGCTATCAGCCGCAGGTGTACGAATACTTCAAGGGGCAAAGCTCGCCGCAACAGCAGATCGACGCGCTCGAGAAGGCGCTGCAGGAGATTCGCGCGAAGGGTAACAAGCCGCCGCCCGGCTTCCATGCGCATCTCGGGATGCTCTACGCGAGCGTCGGCAACGGGCAACAGGCCACGCAGTCGTTCGAGGCCGAGAAGGCGCTCTTTCCGGAATCCGCGTCGTACATGGATTTCCTGATGAAGAAGAAGGCCGTGAATCCGCAGGCCGCGAATCCGAAGGCCGCCGACCAGGCGATCGCCGGCCGGAAGCAAGCCGATCCGACTCCCGCCCAACAGTAACGTGCGTGCCATGATCAAGACACTTTCATTCAAGCTGCTGTCCGTGCTGTCGCTCGTCGCGCTGCTGAGCGCATGCGCGCAACCCGTCAAGCGTCCCGACTACACGGCCTTCAAGAAGAGCCAGCCGCGCTCGATCCTCGTGCTGCCGCCGGTCAACGAGACCACCGATGTCGGCGCGACCTACGGGGTGCTGTCGCAGATGACGCAGCCGCTCGCCGAGTCGGGCTACTACGTGGTGCCGGTCGCGGTGATGGACGAGACCTTCAAGCAGAACGGCCTCGCGAACGCGGCCGAGATCCAGAACACTTCGCCGGCGAAGCTGCGCGAGATCTTCGGCGCGGATGCCGCGCTCTATTCGAAGATCACGCAATACGGCTCCGTCTACCAGGTGGTGGACAGCACGACGGTGGTCGCGGCGTCGGCGAAGCTCGTCGACCTGAAGAGCGGCGACGTGCTGTGGCAGGGCGAGGGCCGTGCGACCGGCAAGGAGGTCGGCAACTCCATGAGCGTCAATGCGTTCGGTGTCGTCGGGATGCTGGTGCAGGCGGCCGTCAAGCAGGTCGCGCATTCGCTGACCGACGAAGCGCACGATGTGGCCGGGCTGACCAGCAGCAGGTTGTTGTCGGCGGGGCCGCCTAACGGGTTGCTGTACGGGCCGCACTCGCCGAAGTACGGGACTGACTGACCCGCGCGGATGCCGCGGCTTCGGCCGGTCGGGCAGGCCAGGTCGCCTGCCTGCCGTGCCGGTGCCGCGACATCCGGCATCCGGCACCCGGCGGCCGCGTTCGCGCGGCCGTCTTGCATGGCGGGCGGCGGCGCTCGTCGCCCGCGCCGCCGCTCAATGCACGCCGAACGCGTCGAGCAGCCGGTACCAGCTCATCGCGAGCACGAGCGCCGGCGTGCGCAATGCCTCGCCGCCGGGGAAGTCGCGATGTCGGATCTTGTCGAACAGGTCGAAGCGGCTCGCCTGTCCGTCGATCGCCTCGGCGATCAGCTTGCCCGCGAGCGCGGTCGTGTTCACGCCGTGCCCCGAGAACCCCTGCGCGAAATACAGCGTCGGCGCGATGCGGCCGAAGTGCGGCGCGCGGTTCATCGTGATGTCGACGAAGCCGCCCCACGCGTAGTCGACCTTCACGTCCGCGAGCTGCGGGAACGTCTTCAGCATGTCCGCGCGCATCGCCCCGGCGAGATCGCGCGGCTCCCGCGTCGAATAGCTGACCTTGCCGCCCCACACGAGCCGCGTGTCGGGCGCCGGCCGGAAATAGTCGAGCACGAAGCGGCTGTCGCAGATCGCCGCGCGCGCGGGCATCAGCGCGGCGGCGCGTGCTTCGCCGAGCGGCTCGGTCGCGATCACGTAGGTGCCGACCGGCATGATCTTCTTCGCCAGCGCGGGCGCGAGCGTGCCGACGAAGGTGTTGCACGCGAGCACGACGAAACGTGCGCGCACGTTGCCGCCGCTCGTCTCGACGACATGGCCGCCCGCGACGTCGCGCACGCGCGTCACGCAGCTGTCCTCGTGGATGCGCACGCCCGCACCGGTGGCCGCGCGCGCGAGGCCGAGCGTGTAGTTCAGCGGATGGAGGTGGCCGCTGTCCGGGTCGTACAGGCCGCCGCAATAGCGGTCGGACTGCACGTAGTCGCCGAGTTCGTCGGCTTCGACGAAGTGGAAGCGGTCGTAGCCGAAGCGCTTCGCGGCTTCGTCGCGCCAGCGTTTCAGTGAATCGGCATCGCGTTCGGTGTTCGCGGCGGTCAGGTAGCCGGGCACCAGCGCGCAGTCGATGTCGTGTTGCGCGATGCGCGACTTCACGAGCGACAGCGTTTCGAGCCCCATGTCCCAGATGCGCTTCACGTCGCCTTCCGGCATGAACTGCGCAAACGTATCGATGTCGCACGCGAAGCCGCCGATCAGCTGGCCGCCGTTGCGGCCGCTCGCCGCCCATCCGACCCGCGACGCTTCGAGCACGGTCACCGAATGGCCGCGCTCGGCGAGGTTGAGCGCGGCGGACAGGCCCGTGAGGCCCGCGCCGATCACGCACACGTCGGCATCGATCGTGCCGGCGAGCGGCGCGTGGCGGGTCGTATCGTTGGCGGTCGCCGCGTAGTAGGACGCGACGTGCGGCTGGTTGGCGAATGTCTGCATGGTCGGGAAAACGAATAAATGGGCTTAGAACAGCTCGCGCACGCGGTGGTACAGCATCCCGAGCTCGAGCGCGGGTTGCCGCCACGCGTCGCCGCCGGGGAAGCGCCGGTGGCGCATGCGTGCGAACAGGTCGAACGCGCGCGTGTCGCCCGCGATCGCGCCGGCAACCGCGCGTCCGGCAACGCCGGTGAGCGCGACGCCGTGCCCGCTGAAACCCTGGACGTAGAAGAAGTTCGGATCGAGCGCGCCGAAATCCGGCGCGCGGTTGCGCGTGACGTCGACGAAGCCGCCCCACGCGTGGTCGACGCGCACGTCGCCGAGCTGCGGGAACACGCCGACCATGCGCCGCCGGATCGTTTCGGCGAGCGTGGCGGGTGACGCGCCGGCCGAATTCGCGCGGCCGCCGAACAGCATCCGGTGGTCGGCCGACAGCCGGAAGTAGTCGAGGAAGAAGTTGTTGTCGCACACGGCCTCGCGCTGCGCGATCAGCGCATCGGCGCGTGCCTGGCCGAGCGGCTCGGTCGCGATGATGTACGACGCGATGGGCGCGATGCGGGCGGCCGTCGCGGCCGGCAGCACGCCGCCTGGGCCCGCGTTGCAGCACGACACGACGAAGCGGCAGCGCACGTCGCCCGACGGCGTGCGCACGACGGGCCGCGCGCCGCGCACGACGTCGAGCGCGGGCGTGTGCGCGTACAGCGCGACGCCTTCGCGCCGCGCGGTTTCGGCGAGGCCGAGGCAGTACTTGAGCGGATGCAGGTGGCCCGACAGCGGATCGTAGACACCCGCGAGATAGCGCGTCGACGCGATGCGCGCGCGAATCGCGCCGGTGTCGAGCCACGACAGCGACGGATGGCCCCAGCGCCCGGTTGCGGCGTCCATCCATGCGCGCAGGTCGTCGATGCGGCGCGGTTTGGTCGCGACCGTCAGGTAGCCGCGCGTGAAGTCGCAGTCGATCCCGTAACGCGCGATCCGCTCGGCGATCAGCGCGACGCCGTCGAGCGACAGCGACCACGCGGCGCGTGCGCCGTCGGCGCCGAGCTGCCGCTCGATTTCCTCGTCCTTCGCGAAGCCGGTGATCGCCTGCCCGCCGTTGCGGCCCGACGCGCCCCAGCCGGGACGGTGCGCATCGACGACCGCGACCGACAGCCCGCGCGCGCGGCAGTCGAGCGCCGTCGACAGGCCGGCGAAGCCGGCGCCGATCACGCAGACGTCGACGTCGATCGAGTCTTCGAGCACCGGGTCGTCGGCGGCCGGCCGCACGGCCGTCGCCTCGTAGTACGAGTCGCGCGCGAGCGCATCGGCGCGGCGGGTGAAAGACTGCGTCATCAGACCGACTCCCTCGTTGCGGCCGCCACGCGATGCGCGATGCATCGTGTTGCGGCCGGTAAAAACGGCGCGGGACGCCGTGCGCGCGGCACGGCGTCCCGCGTGTGCTGCGTCAGAACGAATAGATGAACTGCGTCGCGAGCAGGTCGTTGGACTTGCCGTACGACCCGTCGTTGCGCAGGAACACCTTGTTGTTCGCCCAGTCGTGCCGGTATTCGACCTTCACGGTGATCTGCTGGGTCGGGTAGAACAGCAGGTCGAGCGCGACGTCCTGGCGTACCGCCCCCTTGCACTCGAAGCCCAGGCCGCCGCCGGCCTTCGACTGCGCGAGGCAGTCCGCGTCGACGCCGAAGCCGTTGCTCGGATCCATCCCGTTCCCGTTCAGCGCGATGCCGCCACCGCCGCCGCCGTTCTTCGAGTTGGCGAGCAGGTCGTAGCGCAGCGTCACGCCCATGCGGCCGACCACCGGCGCGTTGAACTTGCGGTGCGCGAGCAGCGACAGGCCGTACCACTGCGCGAGCCCGCCGTTGAACGCCGCATGCTGCTGGCGGCCGTAGTCGACTTCCGCGTTGTACTGAATGTCGGCGAGCGTGTAGGTCGCGTCGAGTTCACCGAAGAAGAACGAACCGTACGCACTCGGTGCCGCACCGCCCGGGCCGTAGTTGGTGCCGATCTGCTGGCCGGTCACCGGATCAGTTACCGCGGCTGACGACAGCGTCTGCCGCCCGATGTTGAACGACCCGCCGATGTCGAGCGCGCTCGACCACGTGTAGTCCGCGCGCGCGGTGAAGGTCGGCACCTTGTTGCTGGTCGTGATCGGGTCGCCGAGTGCGTTGGTGCCCTTCTGCGTGACCGAACCGTACGTGCGGTATTGCTCGTTGCCGAGGAAGAACTTCCACGCCCAGTTGCCCTTCGTGTAGTTCGCGCCGATCCCGACATAGCTGCCCGGATCCGAGAAATCGTACAGCAGGTTGTGCGTGAGCGTGAGCATCTGGTTCGACTGCTGCACCTCGTAGCCGCCGAAGCTCGGGATCAAGCCGGCGACGAGTGTCGTCTCGGCGGTGATCGGCACGTTGATGACCGCCGTGTTCAGCAGGTTGTCGGTGATCGAGCCGCGCGAGTTCTGCAGCAGCGTGATGCCGTTGCCGCGGTTCGGCATCAGCGTGATTTCCGCCGACGGTGCCATCGGGCCGACGCCGAAGGTCTTCTTGATGTCGAGGTAGAGATCGCCGAACGTGCTGTTGAAGTAGTTGTACGCGTTCTCGTGGTTCGCGAACAGGAACGACGACGTGCCGGCCGCGCGGTTGTAGATGTAGGTCGGGTCGATGTAGCCCGTGACCGACAGGCCGGCCAGCGGGCCCGTGTTGGCCGCGTCCGTCAGCGAATCGACCTTCAGCTGCTGGTTCGCGATCTGCTGCTTCATTTCGCCGACTTCGTCGTTGGTCAGCGTCGCCTGTGCCTTGCCGTAGTCCGGCGAGCCCGGATCGACGGCCACGGCGACCGGCGCGGCCTTCGTGCCGGCCTGGGCGGTCGCGGTGCCGCCCTTCGCCGAAAGCTGCGCCTGCATCGCCTTCATCTGCTTCTGCAGCGCGGCGACCTGCGCCTGCAGCGCCTTGATCTCGGCGGATGTCGAGTCGGCCAGCGCGATGCCCGGCAACGCGCCGGCCACCAGCAGGCAGATCAGTTTCTTCTTCATTGCGGATTCTCCTTGTCGTGCGCCTGTCAAATCGGGATCGAATCGCGCGCCCCCCCTGGGGCAGCGCGCCTTGCTTGTCTGCACTGCTTGTTATCGTCGAAGCCGGCGGTGCGTCGTCACGCCACCGCGAACGCCGCCTTCATGTCGGCCACGCGGCGCCGTTCGCGCGCGATCATCATCCGGTTCACGACGATCACGCCGATCGTCACGGCCGTGATGAACAGCGTCGCCAGCGCATTCATCTCCGGGTTCAGCCCCAGCCGCACGCGCGAGAACACCACCAGCGGCAGCGTCGTCGACCCCGGCCCCGACAGGAACGCCGACAGCACCAAGTCGTCGATCGACAGCGTGAACGACAGCAGCCACCCCGACAGCAGCGCCTGCGAGATCAGCGGCAGCGTCACCACGAAGAACACCTTCAGCGGCGTCGCGCCCAGGTCGAGCGCCGCCTCCTCCAGCGACTTGTTCATCTCCTTCACGCGCGACTGCACGATGATCGCCACGTACGACACGCACAGCATCACGTGCCCGATCCAGATCGTCACCATCCCGCGCCCCTTCGGCCAGCCGAACATCTGCTCCAGCGCAACGAACAGCAACAACAGCGAGATGCCCTGGATCACTTCCGGAATCACCAGCGGCGCGTTGATCATCCCCGTGTACAGCGTGAAGCCCTTGAAGCGGCCGAAGCGCGCGAGCACGAAACCCGCCCACGTGCCGATGACGACCGACGCGGTGGCCGTC